>JBEGVV010000023.1:0-17928 GCA_041178225.1 Pseudomonadota bacterium
TCTCCGCGCTGATCCACGCGAGCTGGAACGCGATCGTCAAGTCGGACAGCGACAGGCTGCTGTCCTTCGGCATCGTCATGCTGATGGGCACGTTCATCGGGCTCGCCGCCGTGCCGTTCACCGAGGTGCCCGCGCCGGAGGCCTGGCCCTGGCTGCTCGCCTCCGTGACGATCCACGTCTTCTACTACGTGTTCCTGCTGCGGGCCTACGCGCTGGGCGACCTCAGCTTCGTCTACCCGATCGCGCGCGGCCTCGCGCCGCTGCTCGTCGCGCTGCTCGCGGGGCGCCTCGCGAGCGAGGCGCTGACGGGCATGGAGAAGCTCGGCCTCTTCCTCGTGTCGGCCGGCATCGTCGGCCTGGCCTTCGCGCGCGGCCTGCCCGCGCGCGGCGAGGCGCGCGCGCTCGGCTTCGCGGTGCTCACGGGGATCACGATCGCCGCATACTCCGTGGTCGACGGGATCGGCGCGCGGCTCTCGGGCGATCCGCTCGGCTACATCGCGTGGCTCAACCTGCTGGAGGGGCCCTGGGTGTTCCTGTTCGCGGCGCTGCGCCGCGGGCGCGCGACGCTCCCGTACCTGCGCGCCTACTGGTGGCGCGGCGCCGCGGGCGGCACGATCGCCACGATCGGCTACGGCATCGCGATCTGGGCGCTCAGCATGGGCGCGATGGCGCACGTGACGGCGCTGCGCGAGACGTCGTCGCTGTTCGGCGCGCTGATCGGCGCATTCGTGCTCAAGGAGACCTTCGGCGCGCGACGCGTCGCGGCGGCCGCGGTGATGGTCGCCGGCCTGCTGCTGATGAACCTGCGCTTGGGCTGACGATCAGCCCGACGCCGCCTCGCCCTCGGGATTGCCGCGCGGCGCGAACTCGGCACGGTCGCCGACCTCGCGCGCGTGGCGCAGCGCCCAGCGCACGGTCGGGAAGGCCGTCTCCGCCCAGGGGATCTCGTCCCAGCCGAAGAGCGCGACCTCGAGGCTCTCCGGACCGGCGGAGAAGCCGGGCGACGCCAGCGTCGCGCGCCAGATCAGCTGCACCTGCCCGATGCGCGGGATGTTGTAGACCGCGAGCAGCGCGTCGATCGCGATGTCCGCGCGGGCTTCCTCCCACGCCTCGCGGCGCGCGCCCTCGATCGCGGTCTCGCCGAGTTCCATGTAGCCGGCCGGCAGCGTCCAGAGCCCGCGCGAGGGCTCGATCGCGCGGCGGCACATCAGCACCTTGCCTTCGACATGCACCACCGAGCCGACGACGATCTTCGGGTTCTCGTACTGCACGAAGCCGCAATCGCCGCAGATCAGCCGCTCGCGCGTGTCGCCCTCGGGTATCGCCCGCAGCGAGGGTCCGGGCCTTGGAGCGCTCATGGCGCCAATCTGCAGGCCGCGCGGCCGCGACCGCAAGCCCCGGTCGCGCGACCGGGCGGGCGCTCAGACGAGGATGTTGAGCACGCTGCCGCGCGGGCGCATGGGCTCCTGCGCGTGGCCAGGCCTCTGGCTCGACAGCGGCGATTGCGGCGCCGCGACCCCGGAGGCCGGCTGGGAGGCCGCGGCGACGGCAGGCGCGGGCTTCGCGGCGGCAGGCGGGCGCTGGATCTCGGCCAGCCGCTCGGCGAAGGCAGCCGGGCGCGGCTCGCTCGCGCGCGAGATCGCCTGGAGGAAGGCCGCGTTTGGACGGATTTGCATCGCAATTACAAATAAAACCTCTTGTCTTAACGAAATCTGAAGCGCGAAAGCACCAATTCGGATGCTATTGATGGATTGCTAACAGACAGCGTGCAGCTTCCGCGCAGAACATGTCCGCGACACCCCAGTCACTCCTCAACCTGCTCGAGATGGCCCGCGACCGCTCCTCGGCGTCGCGCGCGCGCATCATGGAGACGATCGGCGAGTTCGTCGTCGATGGCGGGCGCGCGCCCAGCGAGCGGGAACTCGAGCTGGCCACCGACATCCTGCGCCAGCTGCTGCGCGAGGCGGAGATGTCGGTTCGGCGCAAGCTCGCCGAGCGCCTCGCGACCGAGCCCGCGGCGCCCGCGGCGCTGCTCGTGCAGCTCGCCAACGATGCCGCGGAGGTCGCGCGGCCCGTCCTGCTCGAGAGCTTCGTGCTGCGCGACGCGGACCTGCTCGAGATCATCGAGCACCAGACCCTCCAGCATCGCCTCGCCATCTCGATGCGCAGGCAGGTGTCCGAGGAGGTGACGGCGTCGCTCGTCGAGGCCGGCGAGACCGAGGTCGCGCGCGCGCTCCTCGACAATCCCGGCGCGCGCTTCAGCCACGCCAGCTTCGAGAAGCTGGTCGAGAAGTCCCGCCAGGAACGCCAGCTCCAGGAGCCGCTGATCCATCGCGTCGACCTCGATCCCGCGCTCGCGACGCGCATGTACGCCTGGGTCTCGGAGGCTCTGCGCCGCTACATCGTCCGCCATTTCGACGTCGACCCGGAGCTTCTGGACGCGGCGGTGCGCGATTCGCTCGAATCCGCGGCCGCCGAGCAGCGCCGCGAGCAGAGCGCGCCCAGCAGCCTGACGCCGGCGCTCGACGAGGCCTATGCCGAGGACCCGGGCGTCCTGATCAACCTCCTGCGCGCGGGCGAGGTCGGCCTGTTCGAGGCGATGTTCGCGCGCATCACCGGCCTGCAGCCGCGCCTCGCGCGACGCGCCGTCTACGAACCCGGCGGGCGGGCGCTCGCCGTCGCCTGCCGCGCCAGCGGCATCGAGAAGCCGATCTTCGCGGCGATCTTCCTGCTCGCGCGGCGCGCGCGCCCCGGCGACAAGACGGTCGACCCGCGCGAACTGCCGAGCGTGCTCGCGTTCTTCGACTCGCTGGACGCCTCGACCGCGAAGCGGACGCTCGACCACCTCAAGACGGCGGCCGACCGGCGCTTCGCGAACTGAGGACCGGCGTCAAGGCCCGAGCGCCGCGACGCCGGGAAGCGTCTTGCCCTCGAGCCACTCGAGGAACGCACCGCCCGCGGTCGACACGTAGGTGAGCCTGTCCTCGACGCCCGCATGCGCGAGCGCCGCGACCGTGTCGCCACCACCGGCGATCGCGTCGAGGCGGCCAGCCGCGACGAGGCGCGCCACCTCCTTCGCGATGGCGGTCGTCCCGGCATCGAAGGGCGCGTGCTCGAAGGCCCCCACCGGGCCGTTCCAGACGAGGGTGCGGCATCCCGACAGCGCCTCCGCGGTCGCGGAGACGGAGCGCGGCCCGATGTCGAGGACCATCCGGTCGGCGGGGATCGCGTCCACGGCCACGGTGGCCGCGGCGGCGCCATCGGCCAGGCCAGGCGCCACGACCACGTCGACCGGCAGGAGGATGCGCTTGCCGGCGTCGCGCGCGGCGCGCGCGATGTCGCGCGCCGTCGGCGCCATGTCGCGCTCGCAAAGCGACCGGCCCACGTCGACGCCCTCGGCGAAGAGGAACGTGTTCGCCATGCCGCCGCCGATCACCAGGAGGTCGACCCGCGACAGCAGGTTGCCGAGCAGGTCGAGCTTCGAGGAGACCTTCGAGCCGCCGACGATCGCCGCGAGCGGGCGGCGCGGATGCTCCAGCGCCCGGCCGAGCGCCTCGAGCTCCGCCTGCATCAGCCGGCCGGCCGCGCTCGGCAGCAGGCGCGCGAGGGCCGCGGTCGAGGCATGGGCGCGATGGGCGGCGGAGAAGGCGTCGTTGACGTAGACGTCGCCGAGGCGCGCCAGCTCCGCCGCGAAGGCCGGGTCGTTGGCCTCCTCGCCAGCATGGAAGCGCAGGTTCTCGAGCAGCCCGACCTGGCCATCCGCGAGCCGGTCGACCATCGCGCGCGCCTCCGGGCCGATGCAATCCGAGGCGAAGGAGACGGGGGCGCCACCCAGGGCGCCGGACAGCGCGCCCGCCAGCGGCCGCAGCGACATGTCGTCCCGCCGCTGGCCGTCGGGCCGGCCGAAATGCGACAAGACCACGACCCGGGCCCCGGCGCCCGCCAGCTCCCGGATGGTCGGCGCGAGGCGCTCGATCCGCGTGGCGTCCGTGACCTTCCCATCCTTCATCGGGACGTTCAGGTCCGCACGCAGGAGGACGCGGCGACCGGCGACCTGGAGGTCGCCGAGGGAGCGGTGGCTCATGGGCTGTCCTTCCGGGGAGTAGGGGTAATCCGCGTGCGTCGCGGATTTCGCGGAAAAGTGAATTGTCGCGGGACACGGGCTGGTGCTAGCTTGTCCAAATTACTGCTGAGCGTCTCACGGCTTCAAGACTGCGGACGCGGCACTATCCAGGCCCAGAGCACGACAGGGAGTTGCGTCGCATGCAAGACACCGGTGATGGCGCGCCGATCCGCGCAACCGTGAAGTGGTTCAACACCGCGAAGGGTTTCGGCTTCGTGACCCCGGCGGATGGATCGCCCGAGGCATTCCTCCATCTGTCGGCACTGCGCCAGGCAGGCTTTGATGCCATCGGCGAGGGCGCGGGCCTGACCGTCGAACTGAGCCAGAGCCCGAAGGGGCGGCAGGTGGCTCGCGTGGTCGAGGTCGATGCCGGCTCGGCGACACCCGCGCGCGGCGATGGCGGTGGCTTTGGCGACCGCGGTGGCTTCCGCGACCGCGGAGACCGCGGCGACCGCGGTGGCTTCGGCGATCGTGGCGGCTTCGGCGGTGGCCCGCGCGGCCCGCGCTTCGGTGGCGGTGGCGGTGGTGGCTACGGCGGCGGTGACCGCGGCGGCTATGGCGGCGGCGGCGGCGGCGGCTTCGGCGGTGGTGATCGTGGCGGCTTCGGCGGCGGCGATCGCGGCGGCTTCGGCGGCGAGCGCAGCGGCGGCGGTGGCGGCGGTGGCTACCAGGCCCCCAGCCCCGCGGACATCGCCCGCGCGGAGGACATGGATGGCGTCGTGAAGTGGTTCAGCGCCATCAAGGGCTACGGCTTCATCCAGCCGAACTCCGGCGGCAAGGACGTGTTCCTCCACATCACCGTCCTGCGCAACGCCGGCATCCAGGCCCTCAACCCTGGCCAGGCCGTGCGCATGAAGGTGCTCACCGCACGCAAGGGTCCCGAGGCGGTCACGATCGAACTCGGCTGACGCGTCCGCGAAGCCTCGAGCTTCGCGACAGGGACGGCGGGCTCCACGGAGCCCGCCGTTCTGCTTTCGGGGCCCCGCGCGCCGCGCTCACGGCTTGGTGGGACGCGCCCCGTAATCCTCGATGAAGCCCGTGTGCGTCACCGGGGTCGCGCCCGGGGCCAGCAGGTGGAGCTGGAAGCCCGGCGGCTCGGGGATCCAGCGGGCCCGCATGCCAGGCTCGAGGTCGAGCGCGAAATGATGCGCCGTCGACGGGCAGGTGGTGCAGGCCACGCCCAGCGGCTGCGCGCCCATCGAACGATGCACGTGGCCGGCGACGATGCGCTGCACGCCGCCGCGGCGTGCGGCGATCGCCAGCAGTTCCGGGGCCCCATCCATCGGCAGCCCGTCGAGATGCGCGATCCCCGTCGCGAAGGGCGGGTGGTGGACCATCACGAAGGACGGCCTGCCGGCGCGCGCGGCGAGCACGCGATCGAGCCAGGCGAGCCGGCGCGCGCAGAGCCGGCCCGCGGTCCGGCCGGGATCGAGCGAGTCGAGCCCGACCAGGAGGACGTCGCCGAACTCCTCCGCGAACATGCAGAACCCCGGCTCCGCGTCGTCCCAGGGTTGCTCCGGGAAGGCCTCGCGAAGCGGGTCCCGCGCGTCATGGTTGCCGGGCACGAGCCTGTAGGGCAGGCGCAGGCCGTCGAGGCATTCGCGCAGCCGCGCGTACTCGCGCGCGCTGCCCTCGTCTACGAGGTCGCCCGTGATCGCCACCACGTCCGGGCGCGGCGCGAGGTCGTTGAGCCGGTCGATCGCGCGCCGCAGGCAGGCGCGCGTGTCGAGCGCGCCATAGGCGAGCCGGTCCTCGCGCATGACATGCAGGTCGCTGATCTGCGCGACGATCATCCGCTCACTCCCCCACCAGCGTCTCGACCCTGTGCCCGCCGCCCGGCTCGCGCACGAGGCGCGCGGCGAGCCACGGCATGGCGGCCGCCAGCGTCTCCATCATCGTCCAGGGCGGGTTGACGACGACGAGCCCGCAGCCCGCGAGGCGAGGCGCCTCGTCGTCGTCGCGCGCCGGCGCGCGCACGAGCAGCTCGACGACCGCGACGCGCCGCATGCCCGAGGCGACGATGTCCGCGAGCATCGCGTCGACGGGCGCGCGCGCCTTGACCGGATACCAGCCCAGCAGCACCCCGGTCGCGAATCGGCGATGCGCGTGGCGCAGGCCGCGCGCGAGGCGCGCATGCTCGTCGCGCGCCTCGAAGGGCGGGTCGACGAGCACGAGCCCCCGGCGCTCGGGCGGCGGCAGGTCCGACTTGAGCGCGATCCAGCCATCCGACTGGCGCAGCTCGATCCTGCGGTCGCCCGCGGTCGCGCGGCGCAGCTCGCGCAGCGCGTCGGGATGCATCTCGCAGAAGAGCATCCGGTCCTGCGGGCGCGTCATGCGACGCATGATCCAAGGGCTGCCGGGATAGCGCAGCACCGGGCCGCCCGGCTCGTTGAGCCCGCGCACCACGCCGAGATAGGGACGCAGGGCCGTTGGCGGCAGCGTGTCGTCGACGACGCGCAGGATGCCGTCGCGCGCCTCTCCGGTGCGCATGGCCTCCTCGCCGGCGAGGTCGTAGCGCGCGCCGCCGGCATGGCTGTCGAGGCAGAAGAAGGGCGCGGCCTTCGCGGCGAGGCGGTCGAGCGCGAGGGCGAGCACCGCGTGCTTCAGCACGTCGGCGAAGTTCCCGGCGTGGAAGCCATGGCGGTAGTTCATCGCGCGCGACTGATCCCATGGCGAGGCGCACGGGATCAAGCATCGGAGCGCGGTTGTTGATCGCGATGCGGCGATCTGGGACGATCTCGGCATCAGTATCGAGCACGCGACGACCGGGGGGTCTTGGGCATGTGGCGGGTTGGAGTCGATTCGGGCGGGACGTTCACGGATATCTGCCTGGTGGACCAGGCTACGGGCGAGGTCAGGGTCTGGAAGGTCTCGAGCACGCCCGACGATCCGTCGCGCGCGATCGCGGGCGGCGTCGTCGAGGGGCTCGACAAGGCGGCCGGCGCGACCGGTCGCGACGTCAGCTATTTCGGCCATGGCACGACCGTGGCGACCAACGCGCTGATCCAGCATCGCGGCGTCAGGACCGGCCTCGTGACCACCGACGGCTTCCGCGACCTGCTCGAGATCGGCCGCCAGCGCCGGCCGCATCTCTACGACCTGCAATGCGACAAGCCGCAGCTGCTCGTCACGCGCGACATGCGCATCGAGGTCGGCGAGCGCCTGCGCAACGACGGCAGCGTCGAGCGCGCCCTCGACGAGGCCGAGGTGCGCGCCGCCATCCGAAGGCTCAAGGACGCCGGCGCGCGCGCGATCGCGGTCTGCTTCCTCTACAGCTACGTCGACCCGCGCCACGAGGCGATGGTCCGCGCGATCGCCGCGGAGGAGTACCCGGAGGCCTTCGTCACCTGCTCGAGCGAGGTCGCGCCGGAGTTCCGCGAGTTCGAGCGGCTGTCGACGACGGTGGTCAACGCCTACCTCGGCCCCGTGATGGCGCGCTACATCGGCCATCTCGGCCCGCGCCTGGACGAGGCCGGCGTCGACGCGCCGCGCCACATCACCGCCTCCAACGGCGGCGTGATGTCCTTCGAGATGGCGCGCACCCAGCCGGTGCGCACCGTGCTCTCCGGCCCCGCGACCGGCGTGGTCGGCGGCCTGCGCACGGGCATCCTCGCGGGCTACCCGAACCTCATCACCTTCGACATGGGCGGGACATCGACCGACGTCGCGCTGATCGAGGACGGCAAGGCGAAGCTCGCCGGCGAGATGGACGTCCACGGCTACCCGCTGAAGACGCCGATGCTCGACATCCATACGGTCGGCGCGGGCGGCGGGTCGATCGCGCATATCGACGCCGGCGGACTGCTCAAGGTCGGCCCGCGCTCGGCGGGCGCGCATCCCGGCCCGGTCTGCTACGGGCTCGGCAACGAGGAGCCAACGGTCACCGACGCCAACGTGACGCTGCAGACGCTCAACCCGACGCATCTCCTCGGCGGGCGCATGAAGATCGACCAGGCCAGGGCCAGGGCCGCGATCGCGCGGCTTGCCGCGCGCCTCGGCCTCGAACCGATGGCGACCGCGCAGGGCATCCTCTCGGTCGTCACCGCCAACATGGCGAAGGCGATCCGCGTGATCTCGGTGCAGCGCGGCCACGACCCGCGCGACTACACGCTCGTCGCCTTCGGCGGCGCGGGCCCGCTCCATGCCTCGCGCCTCGCGCGCGAGCTCGACATGAAGCGCATCCTCGTGCCGCGCAACCCCGGCATCCTCTGCGCGCTCGGCCTGCTGCTCACCGACCTGCAGACCAACTACGCGCAGACCAGCATCATGGCCGTGGAGGCCGCGACGCTGGGGCGCATGCGCGCGACCTTCGCGGCGCTGCGCCAGCGCGCCGACGCGTGGTTCGCGCACGAGGGCATCGCGCCGGAGGGCCGTCGCGTCAACGCGACGGTCGACATGCGCTACGCCGGGCAGAACTACGAGCTGCCCGTCGCC
The DNA here is from genome assembly GCA_041178225.1 of Pseudomonadota bacterium. Lineage (GTDB taxonomy): Bacteria > Pseudomonadota > Alphaproteobacteria > CACIAM-22H2 > CACIAM-22H2 > CAIOSQ01. Next base: position 8,558 of record JBEGVV010000023.1, read on the forward strand.
TTCCCCGCCGGCGCGGGCGACGAGGAACTGCTCGCCTCGCTGCGCGGCGGCTTCGAGCGCGCGCATCGCCAGATGTACGGCTACATCGCGGAGGAGGAGCCGATGCAGGCCGTCACCTTCCGCCTCGAGGCGATCGGCGCCGTGCCGAAGGCCGAGATCAAGGCCAGGCCGCCGGCCGCGGGCACGGCAGCGGACGCGATCACCGGCAAGCGCGACGTCTGGCTGGCCGAGGCCGGCGGCTTCGTCTCCTGCCCCGTCTACGACCGCGAGCGGCTCGGGCCGGGGCACCGCTTCGCCGGGCCGGCGATCGTCGAGCAGATGGACGCCACCACCGTCCTGCTGCCGGGCCAGTCCGCCACCGTGGATCCCTACCTCAACATCATCGTCGAGGGCTGACGCGATGAACGCCTCCCCTGCCCCGCGCAAGTCGTCCGGCGGCACGCCGGTCGACCCGATCACCGTCGAGGTCATCGGCAACGCCCTGTCCTCGATCGTCGAGGAGATGGGCGAGACGCTCGTGCGCGCCGCCTACTCCACCAACATCAAGGAGCGGCGCGATTCCTCGACCTGCCTGTTCGACGCGCGCGGCCGCACGCTCTGCCAGGCGATGCACATCCCGATGCATCTCGGCTCGCTGATCGGCGTGGTCGAGCACATCAGCAGGCGACACGACCTCTCCGACCTGCGCGAGGGCGACGTCTTCGTCGGCAACGACGCCTACACGGGCGGCGGCACCCACCTGCCGGACATCGTCCTCGCCGAGCCGATCTTCTTCGAGGGCGAGCTCGTCGGCTGGGCCACGAACCTCGCCCACCACGCCGACTTCGTGGACCGCGGCCACGACCACATCTTCCAGGAGGGCCTGCGCATCCCGCCGGTGCGGCTCTACCGCGCGGGCAAGCTGCAGCAGGACGTGATGGACCTCATCCTGCTGAACATGCAGGTCCCGCGCGAGCGCCTGAACGACTTCCGCGCGCAGATGGCGGCCAACCGCCAGGGCATCCAGCGCTTCCAGTCGCTGTGCAGGCGCTACGGCAGGGACCTGCTGCTCTCGGCCTGCGACGCGCTGCTCGACTACGCGGAGCGCCTGACGCGCGCGGGCATCGCGACGATCCCGTCGGGCACCTACAGCTTCGAGGACACGTTCGACGGCGACGAGATCGAGGGCTCGGTCACCTTCAAGTGCCGCATCGAGGTGAAGGGCGACGAGATGCACCTCGACTTCGACGCGCCGCCCCAGGTGCGCGCCGGCATCAACCTCGTCTGGACCGGCCTGCTGGCCACCGTCTACTACGCCGTGAAGACGCTGATCGGCGCCGACGTGCCGCCCAACGAGGGCATGTTCCGGCCGATCCACGTCACGGCGACGAAGGGCTCGATCCTCAACTGCGTCGAGCCCGCCGCCGTGAACGCGCGTCTCGATCCGTGCCAGCGCGTGGTCGACCTGATCCATGGCGCGCTCGCGCCCGCCATCCCCGATCGCATCACCGCCGCGCACAACGGCGCGTGCATCTCGTCGACCTTCAGCGGCGTCAACCCGCGCACGGGCGAGTACTACGTGTACCTCGAGACGATCGGCGGCGGCTTCGGCGCGCGCGCCTCGAAGGACGGGCTCGACGGCGTGCACGTGCACCTCACCAACACCTCGAACCTTCCGGTCGAGGCGCTCGAGGGCGAGTACCCGCTGGTGGTGGAACGCTACGAGCTGGTCGACGATTCCGGGGGCGCAGGCAAGCATCGCGGCGGCACCGGGCTGCGCCGGCAGATACGCGCCGAGGGCCACACCTGCCGCACCTTCATCCACGGCTCGCGCCGCCTGTCCTCGCCCTGGGGGCTGTTCGGCGGCGGCGGCGGCGGGCGCTGCCGCTTCGCATACTCGCAGGACGCCGACCCGCCGCAGAAGGGCTACACCTTCCTCAGGCACGGCCAGTCCGTGACGATCGTCACGCCCGGCGCCGGCGGCTACGGCGACCCGCGCGAGCGCGACCGGGCGCTGCTCGAGCGCGACATCGCCGACGGCAAGGTCTCCGTCGCCGAGGCGCGCCGGCTCTATGGCCATGACGGCTGACGACTTCCACGCCACCCAATCCGAGGACAGGAGAAGCACCATGACGAACGACACGAGGAACGCCTCCGCGCTCTCCCGGCGCGGCTTCATCGGCGCCGGGGCGGCCGCCGCCTTCGCCGCGACCTCGGTCGCGGAGCGCGCCGCGGCGCAGGGCCGCGACAGGCTGGTCTTCGCGCTATCGTCCTACCCGCCCTCGCTGCGGCCCTGGGCGAATACCGGGACCGCGGCGGGCACGGCGAAGTGCCAGTTCCTGCGCGGCCTGCTGAGCTACGGGCCGAAGGGCGAGATCCGAGGCGAGCTCGCCGAGTCCTGGCGCAGCGACGGGCCGACCACGTGGACCCTGCGCCTGCGCGAGGGCGTGCGCTTCCACGACGGCGAGGCGCTGACGCCCGACGTCGTGCGGCGGAGCTTCGAGCTGATGCAGGACGAGAAGTCCACGGCCTCGCTGCGCGGCGCCTTCGGCGCGCTCATCGACCGGATCGAGGCGCCCGACGCGCGCAGCGTGCGCTTCCAGCTGAAGAAGCCCTCCGCGACCTTCGTCTACATGCTGGCGAGCTGGCACGCGCCGATGATCTCGCCGAAGTCGAACGAGGCGAACCCGGTCGGCGCCGGCCCCTACCGCATCGCCGACGTCGAGCGCGGCACGCGCATCGACTTCGACGCCTTCGACGGCTACTGGAACAAGGGCCTGCCGAAGACCAGGAAGCTGCGCATGGCCGCCTACGCGGACGAGAACCTGCGCGTCGCCGCGCTCGACGCGGGCGACGTCGACATCATCGAGTACGTCCCCTGGCAGAGCTACGAGTCGATCGAGCGGAACGCCAAGCTGGCGATGGACATCGTCGACGGCCCGTTCATGTACCTCAACTTCAACTGCGTGCAGGGTCCCTTCACCAACGCCAAGCTGCGCCAGGCCGTCGCCTACGCCGTCCGCCGCGAGGACGTCGTCAAGGCGGCGTTCTTCGGCCGCGGCAGCGCGATGAATGGCCTGCCCTTCCCCAAGGGCTCGGAGTTCCGCGACGAGGCGACGGCCAACCACTGGCGCACCGACCTCGACCTCGCGCGCAAGCTCCTCGCCGAGGGCGGCCAGCCCAACGGCTTCTCGTGCAAGCTGCTGTCCACCGCGCAGTACGGCATGCACAAGGACACGGCAGAGGTCGTCCAGCAGAGCCTCGCCGCGATCGGCATCAAGGTCGAGCTCGTGCTGCCGGATTGGGCGACGCGCGTCGCCGTCGGCAATCGCGGCCAGTACGACTTCGGCGTCATGGGATCGGCAGGCGACTTCAACGACCCCGATTCGATGGCGCAGTTCCTCGACGGCAGCCAGACGCCGAACTACACCCGCTCGCACGGCTACAACAACCCGAAGCTCAACGAGCTCTTCGAGCAGGGCCGCGCCGAGCTCGACGTCGCCAGGCGCAAGGCGATCTACCGCGAGATGGAGAAGCTGGCGCTCGAGGACGCGGCGCTGGTCGGCGTGGCCTGGCGCTCGCAGGCCTATGCGATGCGCAAGCCGCTCACGGGCTTCGCCAACCTCCCGGGCTTCCTCAGCTTCTACTCGGGGCTGACGCTCGAGAACGTCTCGATGGGCTGACGCGCGGAACCGGGGCCGCCGCATGCCGGCGGCCCCGACCCGGCCCGCCTGACCGCCATGGCCTATGTCCTGCGTCGCCTCGCCATCTCGATCGGCCTGATCTGGACGGTCGCGACGCTCATCTTCCTCGTCCTGCGCATGATCCCCGGCGACCCGGCCGAGCTGCTGCTCTCCAGCGGCGGCGTCGCGCCGGATCCCGCGCAGGTGCTCGAGCTGCGCGAGCGCCTCGGCCTGGAGGCGCCGCTCCTCCAGCAATACGCCAGCTTCATCGGCCAGCTCCTGCGGCTCGACCTCGGCACCTCGCTCACCGACGACTACCCGGTGATGGACGAGATCGCCAAGCGCCTGCCCCGCACGATCGAGCTGATCCTCGCGGCGACGATCCTCGCGGTCGCGATCGGCATGCCGCTCGGCGTCGTCGCGGCGCTGCGCCGCGGCTCCGGCATGGACAGGACGCTGTCGGCCGTCGCCAGCTTCAACCAGTCGCTGCCGGTCTTCGTGACCGGCACGCTGCTCATCCTGGTCTTCGCCCAGCAGCTGCGCTGGGTCCCCGCCGGCGGCTACGTCGCCTTCGCGCAGGATCCCGCGCGGCACATGACGAACCTGCTGATGCCGGCCGTCACCATCGCGATCGGCCTGTCGACCGTCGTCTTCCGCATGACGCGGGCGAGCGTTCTCGAGACCCTCGACCGCGACTGGGTCCGCACCGCGCGCGCCAAGGGCCTGGCGCCGCGCCATGTCGTGCGCCGCCACGTGCTGCGCAACTCGCTCGGCCCGGTCGTGACCGTGATCGGCCTGCAGATGGGCACGCTGCTCGGCGGCACGGTGCTGGTCGAATACGTCTTCAACTGGCCTGGCCTGTCCGGCTACCTCGTGCGCGCCGTCGAGCAGCGCAACTATCCCGAGGTGCAGGGCATCGTGCTGGTGATCTGCGCGCTCTTCGTCTTCCTCAACCTCGTGGTCGACCTGCTCTACGCCGTGCTCGACCCGCGCGTGCGGCACGGCTGAGGCGATGATCCGCGCCATCGCAAGCGACAAGCGCCTGCGCCGCCTCGCCTGGCCGCTCGCGGCGGTCGGGGCGATCCTGCTGCTGGCGCTGTTCTCGCCGCTGCTCGCGCCCTACGACCCCGCCGCGCAGAACGTCGCCGCGCGCCTCGCCGCGCCGTCGCTCGCCCATCCGCTGGGCCAGGACGAGTTCGGCCGCGACGTGCTCTCGCGGCTGCTGGTCGGCGCGCGCGCCAGCCTGCGCGTCGCGCTCGTCTCGGCCGTGATCGCCGGCGCGATCGGCATCGCGATCGGGCTGGTGGGCGGGTATTTCGGCGGGATCGTCGAGCTCTTCACCATCCGGCTCACCGACATCATCCTCTCCTTCCCGCCCATCCTCCTCGCGCTGCTCGTGGTGACGCTGCTCGGGCCGGGGGTCGGCACGCTCACCTTCGTGCTGTCGATCCTCTACGTCCCCGCCTTCGCGCGCGTGACCTATGGCGAGGTGCTGTCGGCGCGCGCGCTCGACTATGTCGAGGCGGCACGCGCGGCGGGCGCGGGCGCCGCGCGCATCATGCTGCGCACCATCCTGCCGAACATCCTCGGGCCGATCCTCGTGCAGTTCTCGCTCGTCGTCGCGGCGGCGATCCTGATCGAGTCCGGCCTCAGCTTCCTCGGCCTTGGCGTCGTGCCGCCCGAGCCGTCCTGGGGCCTGATGATCCGCGGCGCGCGCGGCACGATGCAGCACAACCCGTGGCTGCTCCTGTGGCCCTGCTTCGCGCTCGTCGTCACCATCCTCGCGATCAACCGGCTCTGCGACGCGCTGCGCGACGTCTTCGACCCGCGCGTTGGCGGCGCCGTCGACGCCGGCACGATCCGCAGGCTGTTCGACGCCACGCTCGGCCTGCCAGCGACGCGCGCCGCGGCGGCCCCGCGGGGCCAGCCGGCGGGCGACGTGCTGCTCTCCGTGCGCGACCTCTCGACGCATTTCGCGACGCCCGACGGGATCCTGCGCGCCGTGGATGGCGTCTCCTTCGACCTGCGGCGCGGCGAGACGCTGGCGGTCGTCGGCGAGTCGGGATCGGGCAAGTCGATCACCGGCCTGTCGCTGCTCGGCCTCGTGCCGCGGCCGGCGGGGCGGATCGTGGCCGGCGAGATCCTGCTCTCCGGGCGCGACGGCCGGGTGCGCGACCTCGCGAAGCTCGACGAGGCCGGGCTGCAGGGGATCCGCGGGAACGAGATCGCGATGGTCTTCCAGGAGCCGATGACGAGCCTGAACCCGGTCTACCGCATCGGCGACCAGATCGCGGAGGCCGTGGTCCGCCATCGCGCCGTCCCGGCCGCGGAGGCCCGCGCCATGGCGCTCGCGGCGCTCGAGACGGTGGGCATCCCGGACGCCGCGCGGCGCATCGACGACTACCCGCACCAGCTCTCCGGCGGCATGCGCCAGCGCGCGATGATCGCCATGGCGCTGGCCTGCGAGCCCAGCCTGCTGGTCGCCGACGAGCCGACGACGGCGCTCGACGTCACCATCCAGGCCCAGATCCTCGACCTGATGCGAGGCCTCAAGCGCGGCGAGCGCGGCGGCATGGGGATCCTCTTCGTCACCCACAACTTCGGCGTCGTCGCCGAGATGGCCGACCGCGTGCTCGTGATGTACGCGGGCCGCGTGGTCGAGGAAGGCGACGTGCGCACGATCTTCCGCGACCCCCGCCACCCCTACACGCGCGGCCTGCTGGGATCGATCCCCGGCGCGCCGGGCGCGCGCGGCGAGGACGGGCTGCTGCGCGCGATCCCCGGCAACGTGCCGAGCCTGCGCGACCTTCCGCCGGGCTGCGCCTTCGCGCCGCGCTGCGCCTGGGCCGAGCCCGCCTGCGCCGCGTCCGATCCCGCGATCGAGGTCGTCGCGCCCGGCCATCGCACGCGCTGCCGCCGCTGGAGGGAGCTGTGAGCCGCCCGCTCGTCGAGGTCGAGGGCCTCGCGAAGCACTTCCCCGGCAGGCGCGGCCTGCTCGGCTTCGGCCGGGGCGCCATCCGCGCCGTCGACGGGGTCAGCTTCTCGATCGCGCGCGGCGAGGTCGTCGGCCTCGTCGGCGAGTCCGGCTCGGGCAAGAGCACGGTCGGGCGCGCGGTGCTGCGCCTGCTCGAGCCCACCGCGGGATCGGTGCGCTTCGACGGCGTCGAGGTCACGAAGCTCGGCCGGTCCGAGCTGCGGCGGCTGCGGCGGCGCATGCAGATCGTGTTCCAGGATCCCTATGCAAGCCTCGACCCGCGGCGGCGGGTCGAGGACCTGATCGGCGACGTCCTCGACATCCATGGGCTCGCGAAGGGCGCGGCCAGGCGCGCGCGCGTGGTCGAGCTGCTCGAGCAGGTCGGCCTGCCGCCGGAGCACATCGACCGCTACCCGCACCAGTTCTCGGGCGGGCAGCGCCAGCGCATCGGCATCGCGCGCGCGCTCGCCGTCGCGCCGGACTTCATCGTGGCCGACGAACCCGTCTCCGCGCTCGACGTCTCGGTCCAGGCGCAGATCGTCAACCTTCTGGTCGAGCTGCGCCGGCGTCTCGGCCTGACGATGCTGTTCATCTCGCACGACCTCGCGGTGGTCGAGCATCTCTGCGACCGCGTGATCGTCCTCTACCTCGGCAAGATCATGGAGATGGCGCCGGCCGCGGAGATCTACGCCTCGCCCCGCCATCCCTACACGCGCGCGCTGCTCTCCGCCGCGCCGCAGCCCGATCCCGACGCGCCGCGCCGGCGCATCCTGCTCTCCGGCGACCTGCCCAGCCCGGCCAACCCGCCGCCGGGCTGCGTGTTCAGCACGCGCTGCCCGCACGCCACCGAGCGCTGCCGGCGCGAGGCGCCCGTCCTCGAGCAGAAGTCGCCGGGCCGCTTCGTCGCCTGCCTGCGCGCCGACGAGATCGACGCGCAGGCATGAGGCAGCGGGCCCGGCCGGGCGCGCTCACTCGGCTGCCTGCGCCTCGTGCGATTCCTCGTCGACCTGGAGCGCCTCGGAGAAGGCGTTGAAGAACCCCGTCAGCGTGATGCGCAGCGTCAGCTCGACGACCTGCGCCTCGGTGAAGTGCGCGCGAAGCCGCTCGAACAGCGCGTCGCGGACCCGTCGCGGCTCGCGCGCGACCTGGATCGCGTACTCGACGACCAGCTTGTCGCGCTCGGAGAGCTCGGGATGGTCCTGGAAGTCGAGCAGGCGGTCGACGCCACCGGGCGTCATGCCCTCCACGACCAGCATCGGCTTGTGGTGCGCGACGCAGTAGTGGCAGGCGTTGACCTGCGACACCACGACGATCGCCATCTCGAGGCAGCGGCGCGGAAGCGTCGCCGCGGCGCGCAGCTCCATCAGCATCGACATGAGGTGGTCGACCGCCGGCGGGACATGCGCGAAGACCGCGACCTGGTTCGCGAAGGGCCCGTAGGCCGAGGCGTAGCGCTCGTAGACCTCGCGCGTGGCTTGCGGCAATTCGCTCGACGGGATGTTGCGGACACGAGCCATGGCTGCCTCCTGCGGTCGCTGGCGATGCAGCCTAGCACGCCCGCGCGGAACCCGCGCGCAAGCCCCTGTCTGCGACGGGCCCGGCGCTGCCATACTGCGCGCCCCGCGACACCAGCCGAGGGCATCCGCGAGATGGCGACCATCGACCTGAGATCCGACACCGTCACCCTGCCCTCGCCCGCGATGCGCGCGGCGATGGCCGCGGCGCCCGTGGGCGACGACCAGTATGGCGAGGACCCCTCGGTCAACGAGCTGCAGGAACTCGTCGCCGCGACGCTCGGCAAGGAGGCGGCGCTGTTCATGCCGAGCGGCACGATGGCCAACCAGGTCGCGCTCAAGCTGTTCACCCGGCCCGGCGACGACGTGGTCGTCAGCCAGGAGAGCCACGCGGTCTGGCACGAGGCCGGCGCGAGCGGCGCCAATGCGGGCGTGCAGTTCACGCCGGTCGGGACCGGCGGGCTCTTCACCGCCGCCGACTTCGCCGCCGCCTTCAAGCCGCCCGGCCACGCCATCTTCCCCGCCACCACGCTGGTCGAGGTGGAGAACACGCATAACCGCGGCGGCGGGCGCGTCTTCCCGCAGGCGGAGGCCGAGGCGATCTGCGCCGAGGCGCGGCGGCTCGGCGTCGCGAGCTTCCTCGACGGCGCGCGGCTCTTCAACGCGGCGGCGGCGAGCGGCAGGCCCGCCGCCGAGCTCGCCGCGCCCTTCGACCTCGTCTCGATCGCGCTGTCGAAGGGGCTCGGCGCGCCGATCGGCTCGGTCCTCGCCGGGCGCCGCGACGACATCGCGCGCGCCCAGCGCCACCGGAGGATGTTCGGCGGCGCCATGCGCCAGGCCGGCATGATGGCGGCGGGCGGCCTCTTCGCGCTGCGCCACAACCTCGGGAGGCTCGCCGACGACCACGCCAACGCGCGGCTGGTCGCCGAGGCACTCGCCGGCAGCCCGGCGGTCGACCTCGACCCGTCGACGGTGGAGACCAACATCGTCGTCTTCCATCTCCGCCCCGGCGCGCCCGACGCCGCGCAGGTCGTGGCGGAGGCGCGCAGGCGCGGCGTGCTCGTCCTCGCCTTCGCCCGCCGCACGGTGCGCGCGGCCACGCATCTCGACGTCGACCGGGCCGCCTGCCAGCGCGCGGGCGAGGTCCTGCGCGCCATCGTCGACGGCAGGTGACGGGCGAGGCCGGCAGGAAAGAATCGCCGGCGATGGCCCGCCTCGCTT
>JBEGVV010000024.1:0-99957 GCA_041178225.1 Pseudomonadota bacterium
TGGCTCTGCGCGATCCAGTCGTTGGCGTCGATGTTCGCCGCGAGCGTGCCGTCGACCGTCGCGCGGAACCAGCCGTCGAAGTCCTCCATCGCGGCCAGCGCCTCGGGCGTCCGCGCGCCGAGCACGCGCATGATGACCGCCCAGTCGCGCCAGCCGCGCGCGGGCTGCGCCTCGTAGCGCCCGCCGGCGAAGGCCGGGTCGCCCATCAGCGCGCGGCGCGCGGCCTCGTTGATGGCGCGCGCCCATGGCGCCGTCCTGGCCATGGGCGTCATGGCGACGATCCGCTCGCAGAAGCCGGGATGGCGCACGCCCCATTCGAGCGCCTGCATGCCGCCCATCGAGGCGCCGGCCACCGCGAAGACGCGGCGCAGCCCGAGCCTCTCGACGAGCAGGCGATGCTGCGCCGCGACCATGTCGCCGATGGTGAAGCGCGGGAAGCCCGGCCCCGGCTGCGTGGCGCTGTTGGACGGGCTGGTCGAGAGCCCGTTCCCGAGCGCGTCGACGACGACGATCCGGAAGCGCGTCGTGTCGAGCGCGCGGCCGGGCCCGATCAGGAAATCGAGGCGGTGGTGCGTGGCGCCGATCGCCGTGCAGCCGAGGATCGTGCGCTCGCCTCCCGGATCCTCGATGCCGTGCTCGACCCAGCTGACGCCGCAGCGCTCGACGCGCGCGCCGGATTCGAGCTGGAGGTCGCCCGCCTCCCACCAGCGATGCGGGGCGTCGACATGCTCGGGCGCGAGCGCGTGGTGGCGCGCCGCGACATGCGGCGGGACGGCGTCGGTCATGGGCCGTAGGCCACGACGGCGCGCACCACCTCGCCGCGCTTGAGCGCGGCGAAGCCCTCGTTGATCTCGTCGAGGCGGATGCGCCGCGAGACCAGCTCGTCGAGCTTGAGGTCGCCGCGCAGGTAGCTGTCGACCATCATCGGGAAGTCGCGGGCCGGTCGCGTCCCTCCATAGCTGGAGCGCGTGATCCGCTTCTCCTGCATGAGCGCGCCCCAGCGGAAGGAAACCTCCTCGTTGAAGCCGGTCTTGCCGAGCCAGACGACCTGCCCGGCGGGCCTGACCGCCTCGACGGAGGCCCGGAACGTCTTCGGGCTTCCGGCGCACTCGATCACCGCGTCGGCGCCGCGCCCGGAGGTGAGGGCCTTGGCCACGGCGACCGGGTCGTCGCGCGTGGCGTCGACGAGGTCGGTCGCGCCGACGCGGCGCGCGAGGTCGAGCTTCGCTTCCGAGATGTCCACCGCGATGATGCGCGCCGCGCCCGCGAGCCTCGCGCCCTGGACGGCGGAGAGCCCGACCGCGCCGCAGCCGATGACCATGACGGTGGAGCCCCATTCCAGCCCGGCGATCCGCGTCGCGGCGCCGAGGCCCGTCATCACGCCGCAGCCGATCAGGCAGGCCGCCTCGAAGGGGATTTCCTTCGCGACGCGCACCGCGCTCTGCGACGGCACCACGCAGTATTCGCCGAAGGCGCCGATGTACATGAGGTTGTGCAGCGTCGCCCCGCCGCCGTCGCGCAGCACCGGCGCGCCGTCGAAGCCGACCGCCTTCGCGCCGTTGGCGACGTAGGTCTCGCACAGGATCGGCTTGTCGCGGTCGCAGTAGAAGCAATGCCCGCAATGCGGGTTCCAGTGGATGATGACGTGGTCGCCCGGCGCCAGCCCCCGCACCGCGGGCCCGACGCGCTCGACGACGCCGGCGCCCTCGTGGCCGAGCACCATCGGCAGCGGGAAGACGAGCTGGCCCTCGATCACCTCGAGGTCGGTGTGGCAGAGCCCGGCGGCGCGCATGCGCACCAGCACGTCGTCGGGCCCGAGCGCGCGCGCCTCGACGCGCTCGATCGACAGCGGCGCCAGCGCCGCGCGCAGGACGGCGGCATCGAAGCGGATCGGTTCCATCGCCTTGTTCCTTCCGGTCAGCCGCGCGCGGAGCGCGGGTCGTTGAAAGAGGAGACGCCGGTGCCCGCGTAGAGGATGCGGGCGTTGCGCTCCGAGATCTCGCGATGCAGGGCTACGAATTCCGGGTCGAGGTCGCGCGCGGGCCGCGGCTCCGGCGCGAAGTGCCCGTGCCGGTCCTCCCCGCGCACCAGCGTCGCCGAATCCCCGCCGCGCACGGTCTGCGCGACGTCGGTCGGGATGTAGCGGATCGCGAAGCCGATGCGCCGGTCGCCCGAGGGGTTGGCCGCGGAGCCGTGCACGAGGCGGACGTGGTGCAGCGACGCCTCCCCGGGCCGCAGCTCGAGGGCCACGGCCCGCGAGGCGTCGACGTCGACCATCACCTCCTGGCCGCGCGACAGCATGTTGTCGCGGTGGAACGTGTCGCGGTGCGGCACCTGGTCGAGCAGGTGCGTGCCCGGGATCACCTCCATCGCGCCGTTCGCGCGCGTGGATGCCGAGAGCGCCACCCAGGCCGTCACCACGTCGGGCCTGCTCAGCCCCCAGTAGGTCGAGTCCTGGTGCCAGGACACGAAGCCCGGGCTGCGCGGCTCCTTGATGAAGAAGTTCGATGTCCAGCAGAGGAGGTCGGGGCCGTGCAGGTCCTCGATGGCATCCAGCAGGACGTCGTTTCGAACGAGGTCGCCGAGCCAGGAGAAGAGCAGGTGCGCCTTGTGGCGCAGGTCGCCCCTCAGCGGCCCGCCCGTCGCGGCCTCGTGGGCCTCGAGGCGACGGCGCAGCTCGGCCGCCTCGTCCTCGCCCATCACGCGGACGGGATGGAGGAACCCGTCGCGCCGATACTGCTCGACCTGCGCCGCATCCAGGAGCCTGCCCATCTTCTCCCTCCCCCCTCAGCACGCGCTCGCGAAGCGCTGCATGCATGTGTCGATCACCTCGGCGGGATCGCGCTTCCACCAGTTCTCGGCGGAGAAGATCTCGACCTCGACGAAGCCACCATAGCCCGCGGCCTCGACCATGCCGCGGATGCGCGGGATGTCGATCACCCCGTCGCCCATCATGCCGCGGTCGGTCAGGAAGTCGCGCGTCGGCACGAGCCAGTCGCAGGCGTGGAAGCCAAGGATGCGGCCCGCCGCGCCGGCGCGCGCGATCTCCGGGGCGAGATGCGGGTCCCACCACACGTGGTAGACGTCGACGAGGATGCCGATGCCCTCGCCCAGCGCCTCGCAGAGCTCGTTGGCGTGGCGCATCGTGTTCACGCAGGCGCGGTCCGCCGCGTACATCGGGTGCAGCGGCTCCAGCCCCAGCCGGACGCCGGCCTTTCGCGCGTGCTCGAGCATCGCGCCGAGGCCGTCATGCACCTCCGCATGCGCGGCGGCGAGGTCGCGCGAGCCGCCCGGAAGGCCGCCCGCGATCACGCAGAGGCTCTGCGCGCCAAGCTCCGCGGCCTCGTCGATCGCGCGCCGGTTCTCGGCGAGGATGGCCGCGCGCTCCGCGGCGCTGGACGCCGCGAAGAGCCCGGCGCGGCAATGGCCGGTCACCTGGAGGCCGGCCTGGCGCAGGAGGCGCGCCGCCGCCGCCACGCCGCCCTCGCCCAGCAGGTCGCGCCAGGTCGCGATCGCGCGGATGCCGCGGCGCTGGCAGAGCTCGACGAGCGTCGGCAGGTCGCAGCGCCGGCGCACCGTCGCGTGGTTGATCGCCAGCAGCTCGGGATGGCGCGAGAGATCCCTCGTCATGGCATCAGCTGCCCGCCATTGACCTCGAGCACCTGGCCGGTGACGTAGCCGGACAGGCGGTCGGAGGCGAAGTAGAGATAGGCGCCCACGCATTCCTCGGAGGCGCCGAGCCGCCCCATCGGCACCGCCGCGCGCATCGCGTCCATCACCGCGGGCGAGCTCAGCCGCGCATGGAGCGGCGTCTCGATGACGCCGGGCGAGACCGCGTTGACCCGGATGCCCTTCGGCGCGAGCTCGCGCGCGACGTTGCGCGTGAAGGCCGAGACGAAGGCCTTGGTGCCTGCGTAGAGCGCGACGCCGGGCCCGCCGCCGCTGCGCGCGGAGATCGACGTCGTGCTGATCACGTTGCCGTGGCCCTGCGCGACGAAGATCCGCGCCGCCGCCTGCGTCGCCACGAAGACCGAGCGCATGTTGAGGTCGACGAGCTCGTCGAACAGCGCCTCGTCGAGTTCGTCGAGCGGCGCGCGGCGCAGCAGGTGGCCGGCGTTGTTGACCAGCACGTCGAGCCCGCCCAGCTCGCGATGGGCGCGCGCGACGAGCTCGCGCGTCGCGCCCGCGTCGCGGACGTCGGCGCGCAGCGGCACGGCGCGCCCGCCCGCGGCGGCGATGTCGGCGACGACGGATGCCGCCTCCGCCTCGCTCGCGTTGTAGTGCACCGCCACGACGGCGCCGGCGGCGCCGAAGCCGCGCGCGACGGCGGCGCCGATGCCCGTGCTCGCGCCGGTCACCAGCACGCGCTTGCCCCTGAGATCGTCCATCGTCCTCGCCTCCCTCAGCCGTCGACGCCGTGGACGGCCAGCACGCGCCGCATGCGCGCGCAGGCCAGTTCGGGATCCGCGAGCAGTCCCGCCGCGTCGGCGAGGCGGAACAGCTCCGCGAGGTGCAGGAGCGAACGCGCGCCCTGCTGCCCGCCGACCATCGCGAAATGCGACTGCAGCCCGTTGAGATACGCCATGAACACCACGCCGGTCTTGTAGAAGCGCGTCGGCGCGCGGAACACGTGGCGCGACAGGGGCACTGTCGGCGCGAGGATGGCGCGGTAGGCCGCGACGTCGCCACCGGCCAGCGCGTCGAGCGCCGCGGAGGCGGCCGGCGCGATCGCGTCGAAGATGCCGAGCAGCGCGTGGGAATGGCCGAGCGCGTCGCCCTCGATGAGCTCCGGGTAGTTGAAGTCGTCGCCCGAGTACATGCGCACGCCGGCCGGCAGCCGCCGCCGCAGCACGATCTCCTTGTCCTTGTCGAGCAGCGACACCTTGATGCCGTCGACCTTCGCGGCGTTCGCCGCGATCGCCTCGACGCAGGCATCCATCGCCTTCCAGTGGTCGCGGCTGCCCCAGTAGCCCTCGAGCGCGGGATCGAACATCTCGCCGAGCCAGTGGATGATGACCGGCTCGCGGACCTGGCGCAGGATGCGCCCGTAGACGCGGTGGTAGTCGTCGGGCGAGCGCGCCGCGGCGGCCAGCGCGCGCGAGGCCATGAGGATGATGCGACCGCCCGCCGCCTCGACCGCGCCGCACTGCTCCTCGTAGGCGGCGACGACCTCGTCGATGCCCACCCCCGGGCCCGGGGCGAGATGGTCCGTGCCGGCGCCGCAAGCGACGAGCCGCCCGCCCTCCGCCCGCGCCAACGCCACGGAACGGCGGATCAGCTCCAGGCTCGTGGGCCAGTCCAGGCCCATGCCGCGCTGCGCGGTGTCCATCGCCTCGGCGACGCCGAGCCCGAGCGACCAGAGATGCGAGCGGAAGCGCAGCGTGGCGTCCCAGTCGATCGCCGGGACCAGCCAGGGATCGACGTCGGCGAGCGGGTCGCAGACGACATGCGCCGCGGAGAAGGCGATGCGGTCGAAGGGTCGCGTGGGCCGGGCGAAGGCGCGCGGCTGGCTGGTGCGGAACGGCTCCAGCCGCCCGCCCGCCGCGGGAAGCACGATCGTCGCCATCTCAGCCCCTCCTCCTCCGCCCTCGCATGCGTCGCCCGCAGACTGCGCCAGCACGCTCAGCCGCGCCAGCGCGACAGGTTCGCCGCGACGAAGTCGTCGTCGGCGAGTTCCGGGTAGGCGGCGCGCACGCGGTCGAGCTCCTCCGCCTGCCCCGGGCTCATCGCCTCGCGCGGGTCGAGGCAGTGGTTGGTCTCCATCAGTCCCTGGCGCCGCAGCACCTCGTGGCAGCCCGCGATGCAGCCGGCGAAGCCGTTGGCGACGTCGAAGAGCGCGGCGTTGCAGTCGGTCACCATGGCGTCGAGCGCCAGCAGGCCGCGCGAGGGCGGGCCGGCGGCGAGCTCGGAGCGGATGCGCGCATGCAGCCGCACGGCGCCCGAGGTCCAGACGCTCCAGTGCCCGAGCAGCCCGCCGCGGAATCGCAGCTCGACCTCGCGCCCGCCGACGCGCGCGACGAAGGGCACGGCCAGGTCGAGGACGATGTGGTCGTCGTTGCCCGTGTAGAGCGCGATGCGCTCCTCCGCGCCGGCGGCCGCGACGCCGAAGACGACGTCGAGCGTGGCGTAGCGGTCGAACGGCGCGACCTTGATCGCCACGACGTTGTCGATCGCCGCGAAGCGAGTCCAGAAGCGCCGCGACAGCGCGACCCCGCCGACGGCGGGCTGGAGGTAGAAGCCGACCACCGGCATCTCGGCCGCGACGGCGGCGCAATGCGCGACGATCTCGTCCTCGCCCGCGCCCTTCATCGCGGCGAGCGAGAGCAGCACGGCATGGTAGCCAAGGGAGCGCGCCAGCCTCGCCTCCGAGACCGCCTGCGCGGTGCGGCCGATCGCGCCAGCGACGAGCACGAGCGGCCGCGACGTCCACGCGGACGCGGTCTCCGCCGCGAGCTCGAGGACGGGGCGGTGCAGCCCGTGCTCGCGGATCGCGAATTGCGTCGTGTGGACGCCGACCGCGAGGCCACCGGCCCCGGCGTCGACGTAGTAGCGCGTGAGCGCGCGCTGCGAGGCGCGATCGAAGGCGCGCCTCGCGTCGAGCGCGAGCGGATGCGCGGGGATCACGACGCCCTCGCGCAGCGCGGCCAGCGTCGCCGCCGGCAGGTCTCGCCAGTGCAGCACGTTCATCGCGTCACCCCAGCTCCGGCCCGGAGATGGCGAAGAGGCCCGCAGGGCTGGCCAGCACGCCAGGGGCGCCGCGCGTCATGCGCATGAAGCCGCGCGCGCTGGACGCGCCGTGGTCGCGCAGCAGCGCGGCGACCTCCTCCTGCGGCTCCGGCACGTCGAGGACGAAGGGCGCGCGCGCGGCCGAGGTTGCCGTCGCGAGCAGCGCCCGCGCGGTGGCGGCATCGCGCGCCACGAGGGGCCCGACCTGCATGGCCGTCCGTCCGTTGCGCGACAGCACGTAGCCGGCGAGCGCGCCCTGCGAGTCGCGCGCCACGAATCCGGGACCGCGCGTCGCGAGATGCGCGAGGATCGCGGGCCGGCTCATGCCGGAGCGCGCGGCGTCGAAGGCGGCCACGGCCGCGAGGTCAGCCGGCGAGACCGCCGCGACCTGCGGTCCCGCGCCGGCCGCGGGTCCCGATACCGGCCGCTCGAGCCGCCAGCGCCGCAACGCGAGGACGTCCACGAAGCCGAGCCGCTCGTAGACGGGCCGGCCCAGCTCGGTGGCGTCGAGCCCGGCGACGAGGCCCTGCTCCGCGCAGGCGTCGAGGCATCGACCGAACAGCGCCGTGCCCAGGCCGAGGCGGCGATGGGTCGCCGCCACGAGGACCATCCCGATCCAGGCGAGCGCGGGCCCGACCGGCAGCACCAGCGCGGAGCCCACGAGCCTGCCATCGGCCTTGTCGCGCCCGGCGAAGCCGATGCCGGCCGCGAGCATGAAGCGCCAGTCCTCCTCGACCTGGTTCCAGCCCGCCTCGACCGAGAGCGCGACCGCCGCGCCTGCCTCGCCCGAACGCAGGGCGCCGGGTCCGGGCATCTCAGCCCAGGCCATCGCGCGCCTCGAGGCGCGGCGGAGGGCCGCTCGCGGTGGGTTCTTTCATCAATTCTGGCCTATCCTCCCCCGGGGCCGCGGCCCCGCCCGATCCTATCCCCGTCCGGCAGGCTTTTGGACATGCGCATCTCGAAACTCGCCCTCCCCGGCCTTCGCGCCGCGCGCGGCATCGCCCTCGCGATCGCCGCGGCAACATCGGCGCTGGCCATCCAGCTCGCGGCACCGGCCGCGCACGCACAGGCGCAGGCCCCGGCCGCCGCCGCGCCGGCGTCCGCCGGCGGCAGCTTCGAGGCGGTGCGCGCCCAGCTCCAGCTCGGCGGGCCGTTCTTCGTCTATGTCGACTTCGAGGACCAGTTCGCGAAGCTCGGCCGCGACCTCACCCAGGCGGTGGCCGACGTCGTCGGCGGCGATCCGGACCTGGCCGCGTACCGCCAGGACTTCGGCGCGATCCTCGACGAGCTCGGGATCTCCGGCGTCCGCGCCATCGGCATGAGCTCGACGCTGCGCCGCGACGGCAGCTACCACAACCGCAGCTTCCTCCACGCCCCCGGCCCCCGCCGCGGCCTCCTCGCCGCGATGGGCGGGCCCGCGCGGCCCTTCGCCACGACGCGGCTGGCGCCCGCCGACACCGACTTCTTCCTGGAGGCGGAGATCGACATGCCCGCCCTCGTCCAGGCCATCGTCTCCGTCGCGCGCCGCTTCGACCCGAAGGCCGACATCGACCTCGCCACCGGCGCGATCGCGGCCGGGACGGGGATCGACGCCAGCGACGCCATCGGGGCGATCACGGAGCTGCGCGGGCGCGTGACCTTCTTCCTGAGGCTCGGCGAGACCTCGATGCCCGACGCCGCGCGGCTCGAGGAATGGGCGCTCGGCCTCGCGCAGAAGGGTGGCTTCCTGCTGCGCGTGGAGGGGATAGCCCCGAAGCTGCTGCCCATGCTTGGAGGCATCCCGGAGCTCGTGCCGGCGACCATCGGCGGGCGCAGGGCCTTCCGCGGGGCCGAGACGGTCCCCATCCTCGGCGAGAACCAGCCCGTGCTGGTCGTCGACGGCGACGCGCTCGTCCTCGCATCCAGCGCGGCCTTCGCGGAGCAGTCGCTCGGGCGCGCCACCGGCCTCGCCGAGGCGCCCGCCTTCCGGGACGCGCTCGCGGAGCTCGGCGTCGACCGGGGCAACAGCCTCGCCTACGCGACGCCGCGGCTGTATCGCGTGCTGCGCACGCTGCTCGGCGCGGCGATGGAGCCCGGCTCCGGCCTTGGCGGAGACGAGTTCGCCGGCCCGGTCGCCCAGGCGATCCTGGGGCGCATGCCGGACCTTCCCTCGCCCATGGTCCAGGTCGCCGCGAACCTGCCCGACGGGATCCTGGTGCGCGCGCACGGGCCATCGTCGCTGAAGTCCGGGCTGCTCGCGCTTGGCCTCTACAATCCCGAGCTCCTCGGCCCGCTCGCGCTGGCGCTCGTGCCCGCGGCGATCAAGACCGCCGCCGACAAGGCGTCCGAGGGCCGCGCCGCGGAGATCGCGCAGGCGAACCTCCAGGCGATCGGCGAGGCCGCGCTCGAGTGGTTCGCGGCGAACCCGACCGCGCGCGAGGTCCGCTACGCGGACATCGCCAAGGCGCTGGAAGGCAGGCTGCGCCGCGTGAAGGACGTCGACTTCACCGACTTCACGCTCGAGCGCGGCTTCTCGAAGGTCGAGCTCGAGCTTCCGAGCGGCGAGACGGTCGCGTGGTTCGCGCCGATCACCGAGGCGGACCGCGAGCGCATCCGCGAGAACCTGCGCGGCTTCGATCGCGCCGCGGCCTGGTACTTCCGCAAGTACCCGCGCGAGACCGTGATGCTCGGCATCGAGGCGGCGGAGGACGGCTCGCCGATGGCCGCGCTGCCCGACCCCGTGCGCGACGAGCGCTACGAGGACCTGCAGATCCGTCGCACCGACACCGCGATCGAGATCGAGGTGGGCGCCGAGACGATCGCGATCCGCCGCGATCCGGCCATGCAGCGCCAGCAGCAGCAACAGCAGCAGCGCAGGCAGCCGCCACGCGGGGGGTGAGCCCTCGCGCGGCTGTGGAAAACACCGTCCCCGGCGCCGGCCGAGCCTTGCCCGGCCGGCGCCACCGGGACTAACTGGCCGCCTCCCCGTACAGAGACCGGAGCGATTCGCATGACCATCCTGAACCGTCGCGCCCTCGTCGCGGGCGCAGCCGCCCTCGGCGTCGCCGCCCCCGCCCTCGCGCAGGCCCGCAAGATCAAGGTCGCGGCGATCTACACCGTGCCCGTCGAGCAGCAATGGGTGAGCCGGATCCACAAGGCCATCAACGCCGCGGTCGCGCGCGGCGAGGCGGAGTACGCGTGGTCGGAGAACGTCTCGAACTCGGACTACGAGCGCGTGATGCGCGAATACGCCCAGAAGGGCGCCGACCTCGTCGTCGGCGAGGCGTTCGGCGTGGAGCGCGCGGCGCGCAAGGTCGCGGCCGACTTCCCGAAGACCTCGTTCCTGATCGGCTCGTCCTTCGGGCCGTCCGGCCGGAACTTCGCCGTGTTCGACAACTGGATCCAGGAGCCGGCCTACCTCACCGGCCTGGTCGCCGGCGGCATGACGAAGTCGGGGATCATCGGCCTCGTCGGCGGCTACCCCATCCCCGAGGTCAACCGGCTGATGCACGCCTTCATGGATGGCGCGCGCGAGACCAACAAGAACGTGCGCTTCATGGTGACCTTCATCGGCAGCTGGTTCGACCCGCCGAAGGCCAAGGAGGCGGCCTTCGCGATGATCGACCGTGGCGCCGACATCCTCTACGCCGAGCGCTTCGGCGTGTCCGACGCGGCGAAGGAGCGCGGCAAGCTCGCCATCGGCAACGTCATCGACACCCAGGCGCAGTACCCGCAGACCGTGGTCGCCTCGGCGCTCTGGCACATGGAGGCCACGATCGACCGCGCGATCGCGAAGGTGCGCGACGGCAGCTTCACCGCCGAGGACTACGGCCAGTTCTCGACGATGAAGTTCGGCGGCGCCAGCCTCGCGCCGCTCGGCACCTTCGAGGACAAGGTGCCTGCGGAGATCAAGGCCCTCGTGAAGTCGCGCGAGGCCGAGATCCGCGAGGGCATGTACCGCGTCAACGTCAACGACAGCGAGCCGCGCTCCTCCATGTGAGCGCGAGGCGGCGGCATCCCCGGCCCGGGTCGGGCCGGGGATGCGTGCCGCGGAGGACGGGATGGACGACGCGCCGAGCCACGACAGCGCCGAGGCGGGCACGCAAGCGCCGCCCGCGCTGCGCGTCGTCGGCGTCACCCGGCGCTTCGGGCCGCTCGTCGCCAACGACGCGATCACCTTCGAGGTCGCGCGCGGCGAGATCCTCGCACTGCTGGGCGAGAACGGCGCCGGCAAGACCACGCTGATGAACATCGTCTTCGGCCACTACGTGGCCGACGAAGGCCATGTCGAGGTCGCCGGCCGCAGGCTCGCGGGCGGCGACCCGCGCGCCGCGCTCGAGGCCGGCGTCGGCATGGTCCACCAGCACTTCACGCTGGCCGACAACCTGAGCGTCCTCGACAACGTCATGCTCGGCACCGAGCGGCTCTGGCGCCTGCGCTCGGACCGCCGCGGTGCGCGCGCGCGCCTCGCAGAGATCGCGCGCGACGCGGGCCTCGAGGTCGACCCCGACGCGCTGGTGGGCCAGCTTGGCGTCGGCGAGCGCCAGCGCGTCGAGATCGTCAAGGCGCTCTACCGACGGCCGCGCGTGCTGATCCTCGACGAGCCCACGGCCGTCCTGACGCCGCAGGAGGCCGAGGGGCTCTTCGCCACGCTGCGCCGCCTGGTCGCCGACGGGCTCTCGATCGTCTTCATCAGCCACAAGCTCGGCGAGGTGCTCGCGGCGGCCGATCGCGTCGTCGTGCTCCGCCAGGGCAAGGTCGCGCTGTCCTGCGCCGCCGCGGGCGCGTCGCGCGAGGACCTCGCCACCGCGATGGTCGGCCACGCGGTCGCGCAGCCGCGGCTGGCGCCGGGGCGGCCCGGGCCGGTCGCGCTCTGCCTGCACCGCATCGACGCGCGCAGCGCCGACGGGCGCGTCGCGCTGCACCAGGTCGACCTCGAGTTGCGGCACCGCGAGATCCTCGGCATCGCCGGCGTGTCGGGCAACGGCCAGTCGCTCCTCGCCGACATCGCCTGCGGGATGGCGAAGCCGCGCTCGGGGCTCGTCTCGCTCGACGGCGAGGTGCGCGCGCCGGGCTCGCCGCGCCGCTTCCTCGAGGCCGGCCTCGGCCGCATCCCCGAGGACCGCCACGCCGCCGGCGTCGTCGGCGACATGACCGTGGCCGAGAACGCCGTCGTCGAGCGGCTCGGCGACCCGCGCTTCTCGCGGCTCGGCTTCCTGCGCAAGGCCGCGATCCGCATGCATGCCGAGCTGCTGGTCGCGGATTTCGACATACGCGGCGCGGGCCCGGCGACGCGCACGCGCCTGCTCTCGGGCGGCAACATCCAGAAGCTGATCCTCGGCCGCGTCCTGTCCGAGCACCCGACGATCATCGTCGCGAACCAGCCGACGCGCGGGCTCGACGTCGGCGCGGTCGCCTACGTGCAGGAGCGGCTGGCGGCGGCGCGCGCGCTCGGCGCGGCCGTGCTGCTCGTCTCCGAGGACCTCGACGAACTGCTCGCGCTCTGCGACCGCATCGCCGTGATGTATCGCGGCCGCCTCTCGGCGCCGCTTCCCGCCGCCTCGCTCGACGCGCGCACGCTTGGCCTGATGATGGCGGGCGGCACGCCGGAGGGGACCCATGCGGCTTGAGCCGCGCGAGCGCGTCCCCGCATGGCTGTCGCTGCTCGCGCCGGCCTGCGCCCTCGCCGCGACCTTCGGCGCCGCCGCGGCGCTGATCGCGGCCGCGGGCGCGCCCGTCCGCCAGGGCTTCGAGGTGATGCTCGCGGGCGCGCTCGGCTCGGGCTTCGCCATCAACGAGATGCTGACCCGCGCGACGCCGCTGATCCTGACCGGGCTCGCGGTGTCCGTCGCGTTCCGCGCACGGCTCTGGAACATCGGCGCCGAGGGCCAGCTCTACATGGGCGCGCTCGCGGCGACCGCGCTCGGCACGGGCCTCGTCGACCTGCCCGCCTTCCTCCTGCTGCCGCTGCTCGTCGCCGCCGGCGCGCTCGCGGGCGCCGCGATGCTCGCCTGGCCCGCGCTGCTCAAGACCCGCCTCGGCGTCGACGAGGTCGTCGTCACGCTGCTGTCGAACTTCCTGGTCGCGCTTCTCGTGGCGATGCTGCTGGAGGGCCCGCTCAAGGACCCGATGGGCCTCGGCTGGCCGCAATCGGAGCCGGTCGTCGCCGCGGGCGAGCTGCCCAAGCTTGTCCCCGGCATGCGGCTGCACGCTGGATTCGTCCTCGCGCTGGTGCTCGCGCTGGCGACGTGGATCGTCATGTCGGGCACGACGCTCGGCCTGCGCATCCGCGCGGTCGGGCTCAACGCCGTCGCGGCGCGCTTCGCCGGCATCGGCGTCGGGCGCACGATCCTGTGGACCGCGCTGCTCTCCGGCGGCCTCGCCGGCATCGCCGGCGTGAGCGAGGTCGCGGGCCTCAAGGGCAACCTCACGACCGACCTGTCGCCCGGCTTCGGCTATGCCGGCATCGTGGTCGCGACGCTCGCGCGGCTGCATCCCGGCGGCGTCGTGCTGTCGGCCATCTTCGTCGCCGGGATCTTCGTCGGCGCCGACGCGATGAGCCGCGGCGTCGGCGTGCCCAGCTACATCGCCGACGTCATCGTCGCCGCGGCGCTGCTGAGCATGCTCGTCGCGCTCCTCTTCCTGCGCTACCGCGTGAGCCGCCGATGATCCCGGCCATCCCCTGGGAAGCCATCGAGCTCCTCGCGCAGGCCAGCCTATGGGTGGCGGCGGTGCGCATCGCGACGCCGCTCGTGTTCGGCACGCTGGGCGAGCTCATCTGCGAGCGTGCCGGCGTGCTCAACCTCGGCATCGAGGGGATCATGGTCGTCGGCGCGCTGGTCGGCTGGTTCGCCGTCCACCAGGGCGCGGACCTCTGGACCGGCGTGCTGCTCGCCGCGCTCGCGGGCGCGGCCTTCGGCCTGCTGCAGGCGCTGCTCACCGTGCCCCTGGCGCTCAGCCAGCACGTCGCGGGGATCGGCGTCACGCTGCTCGCGACCAGCCTCTCCTACTACGCCTACCGCCTCGCCTTCCCGAAGGTGACGACGCCGCCGCGCATCGAGACCTTCAAGCCGGTCGCGGTGCCCTGGCTGAGCGAGATCCCGGTGGTCGGGCCGGCGGTCTTCGTCCAGACGCCGCTCACCTACCTCGCGCTCGGCGCGGTCGTGGTCGTGGCGTGGTTCCTGCACCGCACGCCCGCGGGCCTCGCGCTGCGCATGGTCGGCGAGAACCCGGAGGCCGCGGAGGCCCAGGGCATCGACGTGATCCGCACGCGCATCGCCGCGGTCTGCGCCGGCTCGGCGCTGATGGCGGTCGGCGGCGCGTTCCTGACGATGTCGGCCTTCGACGCCTTCTACTTCGGCATGGTGAACGGCCGCGGCTGGATCTGCATCGCGCTGGTGGTGTTCGCGAGCTGGAACCCGCTCAAGGCGCTGTTCGGCGCGCTGCTCTTCGCCGCGCTCGACGCCTGGCAGCTGCGCCTCCAGCAGGTCGTCGGCGGCGACGTGCCCTACCAGGTCTTCCTGATGATGCCCTACGCGCTGAGCATCCTCGCCCTGGTCGTCATGTCGCGGCGCGCCGCCAGCCCGCGTGCGCTGATGGCCCCATACGTGAAGGGGGAGAGGCGATGATGGACCTCGTGGTCCGCGGCGCGGCGCTGCCCGATGGCCGCAAGGGCATGGACATCGGCGTGCGCGACGGGCGCATCGTCGCCGTGGAGCCGCGCCTCGCGGCCACGGGACGCGAGGAGATCGACGCGGGCGGCATGCTCGTCTCGCCGCCCTTCGTCGACGCCCATTTCCACATGGACGCGACGCTGTCGCTCGGCCTGCCGCGGCTCAACCGCTCGGGCACGCTGCTCGAGGGCATCGCGCTCTGGGGCGAGCTCAAGCCGACGCTGACGCAGGAAGCCGTCGTCGCCCGCGCCATGGCCTATTGCGACTGGGCCGCCGCGCAGGGACTGCTGGCGATACGCAGCCATGTCGACGTCTGCGACGAGCGGCTGCTCGCGGTCGACGCGCTGCTCGAGGTCAGGCGCCGCGTCAGGCCGTACATCGACCTGCAGCTCGTCGCCTTCCCGCAGGACGGCGTGTTCCGCTACCCGCGCGCGATGGAGCTGCTGCGCGCGGCGCTCGACCGCGGCGTCGACGTCGTCGGCGGCATCCCGCATTTCGAGCGCACCATGGCCGAGGGCGCGCGTTCCGTCCGCGCGCTATGCGAGCTCGCGGCCGAGCGGGGCCTGCGCGTCGACATGCATTGCGACGAGACCGACGACCCGATGTCGCGCCACGTCGAGACGCTGGCCTTCGAGGCGCAGCGCCTCGGCCTGCAGGGACGCGTCGTCGGCTCGCACCTCACCTCGATGCACAGCATGGACAACTACTACGTCTCCAAGCTGGTGCCGCTGATGGCCGAGGCGGGCCTCGGCGTGGTCGCCAACCCGCTCATCAACATCTCGATCCAGGGCCGGCACGACAGCTACCCGAAGCGGCGCGGCATGACCCGGGTGCCCGAGCTGATGGCGGCCGGGCTGACGGTCGCCTTCGGCCACGACTGCGTGATGGACCCCTGGTACAGCCTCGGCACCGGGGACATGCTCGAGGTCGCCCAGATGGGCGTGCATGTCGCGCAGATGACCGGGCTCGACGCGATGGGTGCCTGCTTCGACGCCGTCACCTGCAACGCGGCGCGCCTGCTCGGCCTCGAGGGCTACGGGATCGAGCCGGGGTGCAACGCCGACCTCGTCCTGCTCGAGGCGCGCGACAAGGTGGAGGCGATCCGGACCCGCGCCGCGAGGCTCGCCGTCCTGCGCCGTGGCCGGGTCATCTCGCGCGCGCCGGCCCGGCGCGCGACGCTCGCCCTCGAGGGGCGGCCCGGGACGGTCGATTTCCTGCACCCGCGAGGCTGAGGGCTGCGCGATCCAGCGCAGGCGGGCCCGATGCCTGAGTCTTCCGGCGCGCCCGCTACCACCAGCGTGATGTCGGCAAGGCGCTGGCCGCGGCCCCATGCTCGGTGGAATGACGACGCGATTCGCGATCCTGAAGGCGCGCGAGCTGGTCGACACCTACGGATTGCAGGCCGTCGACCTCGCCACGCTCGAGGGCGCGCATGCGATCACCCGCGGGGACCTGCTCCTGGCGAGGCGCTGGGCCGACACGCTGACGGCGGTGGAGAACCTGCTGGCGGCGCGCGCCCGCGCGGCCGGAAGGCTGAACTGAGCCCTTCCTCGTCCTTTTCCTGAACTTCAGGATATAGATCCAATCCATTGAAATGGATTGATTATCCTTCATTCCTCAGGATTCGGATGACCTGCGCCGGCCCGATCGCCGGCCCCGCCCGGCGCCGCCGCCATCGGCCGCCGGGGTCGCCGCCGGCAGGGCGATGCGCGTGGCAAGCCGCGCATAGGGATCCTCGGCATGGGGGATGGCCATGGCCGACACGAAATGGCGCTGGAAGTCCGGCTCGATGGCGGTCTCGACCTTCTCGATCCTGCGGACCAGGGCCTCGATCTCGCCCCGCGACCTGGCGTCGAGCAGCGCGATCCGCGCCCCCGTCCCCGCGGCGTTGCCGGCCGAGCCCACCCGGTCGGGATCGCAATCCGGGATCAGGCCGAGCGCCATCGCGTAGACCGGGTCGATATGGCTGCCGAAGGCGCCCGCCAGGGTGATCCGGTCGGGCGCCTCGATGCCGTAGCGGTCCATGAGCAGCCGCGCCCCGGCATGCAGCGCGGCCTTGGCCAGCTGGATCGCCCTTATGTCGGCCTGGGTGATGGCGATGCGCGGCCCCTCCTCGCGCAGCACGTAGCTGAAGGTCCGCCCCTCGGCGACGATGCGCGGGCTGCGCGCGGCGAGCGCGCCATCGATCGTGCCGTCGCGCGCGACGATGCCCGAGAGATGCATCTCCGCGATCGCCTCGATGATCCCCGACCCGCAGATCCCGGTGACGCCCGAGCGCGCGGTCGCCGCGGCGAAGCCGGGGTCGTCGGACCAGAGCGGCGAGCCGATCACCTGGAAGCGCGGCTCGAGGGTCTCGCGGTCGATGCGCAGCCGCTCGATCGCGCCGGGCGCGGCGCGCTGGCCGCAGGAGATCTGCGCCCCCTCGAAGGCCGGCCCGGTGGGAGAGGAGCAGGCGAGCAGCCGCGCGCGGTTGCCGAGCACGAGCTCGGCGTTCGTGCCAACGTCGACCAGCAGCACGACCTCGTCGCGCAGGTGCGGCCCCTCGGAGAGCACGACGCCCGACGCGTCGGCGCCGACATGGCCGGCGATGCAGGGCAGCAGGTAGACGCGCGCGCCGGGCGCGAAGGCGAGGCCGACGTCGCGCGCCTCCACGTCGTGCCCGCCATCGATCGCCAGCGCGAAGGGCGCGCCGCCGAGCTCGGTCGGGTCCAGGCCGAGGAAGAGGTGGTGCATGATCGGGTTGCCGACCACCGTGGCCTCGAGGATGTCCTCCGGCGACAGCCCGGCCTCGCGCGTCACCTCGGCCGCGAGGCCGGCGAGCGCCTCGCGCACCAGCGCCGTGAGCTCGCGGTCGCCGCCGGGATGCATCATCACGTAGGAGACCCGGCTCATCAGGTCCTCGCCGAGCCGGATCTGCGGGTTCATCGCGCCCGCGGAGGCGAGCACGTCGCCGGTGGCGAGGTCGCAGAGATGCGCGGCGATCGTGGTCGAGCCGATGTCGACCGCGAGCCCGTGGGCACGCTCGCGCAGGCCGGGCCAGAGCGCGACGATGTCGCGGCCGAGGCGCACGGCGGCGGTGACGCGCCAGCCGCCCGCGCGCAGCGTGCGCTGGAGCGAGGCGAGGATCGCGGGGCCGGCGGCGAGCCCCTTCAGGCCCCATTGCGCCTCCAGCGCGTCGAGCAGCCGGCGCAGGTCGCTCGACGGATCGTGCATGTCGGGCTCGGCGACCTCGACGTAGTGCAGGCGCACGACCGGGTCGACCGCGATCGCCCGCGCATCCGCCTCCTTGCGCACGACCTGGCGATGGATCTGGCTCTCGGGCGGCACGTCGGCGAGCACGTCGCCGCATATGCGCGCCTGGCAGCCCAGGCGCCGCGCACCGTCGAGCCCGCCGCGCCGCTCCGCGTGGCGAAGCTCCGTCGCCTCGCGCGGGCCAGCATTGGCGGCGCGGGATTCGAGCCCGAGCTTGGGGAAGCTGCCCTCGGCCACGTCGACCTTGCAGCGCCCGCATATGCCGCGCCCCGCGCACACGGAATCGAGGTCGACGCCGAGGGCGCGCGCCGCATCGAGCAGGCTGGTGCCGTCGGCAAAGCGTCCCCTGCGCCCGGATGGCGTGAAGACGACGAGATGGTCCTGCGACGACATGGCCCGCGCGTGCCTCAGCCCTTCGCCGGCTCGCGCCCGCCAGCGGCGACGAGCGCGGCGAGCCGCGCGTCGTCGTAGTCGCGCTCGAAGGCGGCCGCGGCCTCGGCCGCCGCGGCCTCGAGGTCGTCGCCGCAGGGAACGGGCTCGGCGCGGCGCCACTCCGCCAGGTAGGCGTCGGTCTCGCGCGCGCCGCCGCGCATCGCCGCGCGGTCGATCGCGTCCTGGAAGCGCTGCGGCAGCTCGCGCTTCGCGTTCGCGCGCCCCGCCTTCGCGATCACCTGGGCAGGGATGTCGCGCCACCAGATCACCGTCAGCTGCGCCATGGCATGCCTCCGGGAAGCGTGGCGCCGGCGAGGAAGCGCGCGATGCCGCCGAGGCCAGTGGGCCGCACCTCCAGCGCGAGGCCGAGGCGGCCTGCCGCGGCGGCCGCGGCGTCGCGCAGCGCCGGGTCGTCGGCCTGCGCGAGGTAGACCACGCGCCGGTAGTTGCCGAAATAGTCGGGGAGCAGCTCGGGGTGGCGGTCGAGGCCGAGGCCGCGGATGACCAGCGCCTCGAAATGCCTGACCAGGTAGTCGGTCAGGTAGAAGGTGCCGGGCTCGGCGTCGTGCAGCGCCGCGAACTCCGCCTCTCCGGCATAGAACTCGTAGCAATGCGCGCCATCGATGCGCTCCACGCCCTCCTCCGCGAGCACGCGGTCGAGCATGCCGCCCGTCCCGCAATCGCCATAGAGGCAGAGCACGCGCTCGAAGCTCCCGCGCGCCTCGCGGATCCTGCCGCGCACCGCCTCGGGGATCCGCTGCGGGCGGTTATGCAGGTCGGCGGGCAGGCAGGCGAGCTCGACATGGCCCCAGCCATTGAGGCGGACCACCGCGAGCACCTCGCGCGCGAGCGCGCCGCAGGCGATGACGAGCGTACGCGGCGGGCCCGGATCCGCGCCGTCCGCGCTCATCCCGCCGCGCGCTGGTTGTGGCGGCGGCGGATGAGGTCCTTCGCGGTCTCCACCGTCACCGCGGCGTCGCGGCAATAGGCGTCGGCGCCGACCTGGCGCGCGAAGTCCTCGTTGAGGGGCGCGCCGCCGACGAGGACGATGTAGTCGTCGCGGATGCCCTTCTCCTTCATCGTGTCGATGACGACCTTCATGTAGGGCATCGTGGTCGTGAGCAGCGCCGACATGCCGATGATGTCCGGCTTGTGCTCCTCGAGGGCGGCCAGGTACTTCTCCACGGGATTGTTGATCCCGAGGTCGATCACCTCGAAGCCGGCGCCCTCCATCATCATGCAGACGAGGTTCTTGCCGATGTCGTGGATGTCACCCTTGACCGTGCCGATCACCATCTTGCCGATCTTCGGCGCGCCGGTCTCCGCGAGGAGCGGGCGCAGGATGGCCATCCCCGCCTTCATCGCGTTGGCGGAGAGCAGCACCTCCGGCACGAACAGGATGCCGTCGCGGAAATCCTCGCCGACGATGCGCATGCCCTCCACGAGGGCCTTGGTCAGGACGTCGTAGGGCGTCCACCTGCGCGAGAGCAGGATCCGCACGCCCTGCTCGATCTCCTCCTTGAGGCCGTCATAGAGGTCGTCGTGCATCTGCTGCACGAGGTCGTCGTCGCCAAGCGCGTTGAGGTCGATTTCGTCCGACATGGTCGATAGCCACCTGCCTGTGGACCGGGTGGATGTTTCTAGCCCAGCGATAAGCGGCTGTCGCGCGGTTTGCGTCGCCGACGCTTCCGGCTGCCGGGCGTTTCCGCCATGATCACGCACGGTAAGGCCGGCGCGTCGCCGGCCGGCAAGCGGGGGAACACAGGGCATGAAATCCCATGTGCGCGTCGTGGTCATCGGCGGTGGCGTGGTCGGCGCAAGCGTCCTCTACCACCTGACCAAGATCGGCTGGACCGACGCGATGCTGCTGGAGAAGCACGAGCTCACCTCGGGCTCGACCTGGCACGCGGCGGCCAGCGTCCACACCTACAACTCGGACGCCAACGTCTCGAAGCTGCAGAAGTACACGATCGACCTCTACCGCGAGATCGAGGCGATCTCCGGCCAGTCCTGCGGCATCCATGCCACCGGCAACATGGTCGTCGCCGCCAACCAGACGGTGCTCGACAACATCCGGATGATGCACAGCCGGGGCAAGTACCTCGGCCTCGAGATGGAGCTCATCTCGCCAGAGGAGGCGCGGAAGCTCAACCCGCTGATCGAGCCATCGGAGTTCCTCGGCGCGCTGTGGCGCAAGGACGGCGGCCATGTCGACCCCAACGGCGTCACGCAGGCCTACGCGATCGCCGCGCGCAAGGCGGGCGCGGAGGTGCACCGCTTCACGATGGTGAAGGAACTGCACCAGCGGCCGGACGGCTCCTGGCGCGTCGTCACCGACAAGGGCGACGTGATCGCCGAGCACGTCGTCAACGCCGGCGGCCTCTGGGCCCGCGAGGTCGGCCGGATGGCCGGCGTCGAGCTGCCCGTGCTGGCGATGGAGCACATGTACATCGTCACCGAGGAGATGCCCGAGGTCGTGGCCCTCGAGCGCGAGCTGCTGCCGACCACCGACTACTCCGGCGAGATCTACATGCGCCAGGAGGGCAAGGGCGTCCTCATGGGCACCTACGAGCGCGACTGCCGCGTCTGGTCCCCGGACACCACGCCGTGGGACTTCAACATGCAGCTGCTGCCCGACGACCTCGACCGGCTCAGCCCGCATCTCGAGATCGGCTTCCGCCACTTCCCGGCGATCGGCCGCGCGGGCATCAAGAAGGTCGTGAACGGCCCCTTCACCTTCGCGCCAGACGGCAACCCGCTGGTCGGCCCGGTGCGCGGGCTGCGCAACTTCTGGAGCGCCTGCGGCGTCATGGCGGGCTTCGCCCAGGGCGGCGGCGTCGGCCTCGCCCTCTCGCGCTGGATGGAGCATGGCGAACCAGGCGCCGACCTCTTCGCGATGGACGTCTCGCGCTTCGGCAGCTACGCCACGCCGCGCTACACCCACGTGAAGGTGCAGGAGAACTACCAGCGCCGCTTCCGCATCGCCTTCCCGAACGAGGAGCTGCCGGCGGCGCGGCCGCTGCGCCGCACGCCGGTCTACGACCGGCTCAAGTCGCGCGGAGCGGTGTTCGGCGCCTCCTTCGGCCTCGAGACGGCGCTGTGGTACGCGCCTGAGGGAATGGAGGCGGCGGAGACGCCGACCTATCGCCGCTCCAACGCCTTCCCGGTCGTGCGCGAGGAATGCCTCGCCGTGCGCAACGACGTCGGCATCATGGAGATCTCCGGCTTCGGCAAGTACGAGGTGTCGGGGCCCGGCGCCGAGGCCTGGCTCGACCACCTGCTCGCGTCGCGCATCCCGAAGCCCGGGCGCATGGTGCTCGCGCCGATGCTCAACGAGCGCGGCACGATCATGGGCGACTTCTCCCTGGCCCGCCTCGCCGCCGATCGCTTCCTGATGGTCGGCTCGGGCGCGGCGGAGGTCTTCCACATGCGCTGGTTCGAGCGCATCGGGATCCCGGCGGGCGTCCATGTCCGGCCGCTCCCCGGCGCCCTCACCGGCTTCATGGTCGCCGGCCCCCGCTCCAGGGAACTGCTCCAGCGCCTCGTGCGCGAGGACATCTCCAACGCCGCGTTCCGCTTCTTCGCCGTGCGCGAGATGGCGGTCGGGATGGTCCCCGCGATCGTCGCGCGCGCCAGCTACACCGGCGACCTCGGCTACGAGATCTGGACGACGCCGGACTTCCAGATGTCGCTGCACGAGGCGCTGGTCGAGGCGGGCAAGGATCTGGGCCTGCGCCATTTCGGCAACCGCGCGCTGATGTCGCTGCGGCTCGAGAAGGGCTATGGCGCCTTCCTGCGCGAGTTCCGCCCCGACTACACGCCGGTGGAGAGCGGGCTCGACCGCTTCGTCGCCTACGACAAGCCCGGCTTCGTCGGGCGCGAGGCCGCGCTCAGGGACCGCGCGACGCCGCCGACGCGCCGCCTCGTGCCGCTGGTGGTCGACACCGACGTCGAGGTCGTCGGCTACGAATCGATCCTCAAGGGTGGCGCGCCCGTCGGCCAGGTCACCTCGGGCGGCTACGCGCACTGGGCCGGCAAGAGCATGGCGATGGGCTACGTGGCCGCCGAGCACGCGGTCGACGGCGCGGAGTTCGAGATCCAGATCTTCGAGCATGTCCGCAAGGCGCGCATCGCGATGACCCCGCTCTTCGACGCCAATGGCGGGCGACAGCGCAGCTGACGGCGCGGCCGCCGTCGCCACCGGCGGCTGCCTGTGCGGCGCGGTGCGCTTCGCGCTGCGCCCGCCGCTGCGGCAGGTCATCGCCTGCCATTGCGGGCAGTGCCGCCGCTGGCACGGCCATGTCGCCGCATACACGGCATGCGCCGACGCCGACCTGTCCTTCGAGAGCGACAGCGGCCTCGCCTGGTTCCGGTCCTCCGACGTCGCGCGACGCGGCTTCTGCCGGGAATGCGGCTCGTCGCTGTTCTGGAAGCGCCATGGATCGGACCGCATCTCGGTCGCGGCAGGCGCGCTCGACGGCCCCACCGGGCTCGCGACGACGCTGCAGATCTTCGTCGCCGACAAGGGCGACTACTACCGCCTCGATCCCGCGACGCCGTCGCGCGGCGGGACCGGCGAGGCCAGCGAGGGGGACGACGCATGACGGGCGTGTTCAAGGATCCGCGCAAGCGCGCCTACCTCAACCCCGAGGGCGCCGACCGGCCGCTCCGCAGCCCGGTCCCGCGCTCGACGCTGCTCGCCGCCCGCGCGTGGCGCAAGCGGCGCCTCGTCGAGCAGGTCGTCGCGCATGACTGCGCCGCCATCCTGCTCTACGACCCGGTCAACATCCGCTACGCGCTCGACGTCACCAACATGCAGCTCTGGATGACGCACAACCCGTCGCACTACGCGGTGGTCTGCGCGGACGGGCACGCGATCGACTTCGAGTACGGCAAGTCCGAGCACCTCGCGAGGGGGTTCGAGACGATCGACGAGGTCCGCACCGCGCGGACATGGTTCTACTTCTCCGCCGGGGCGCGGCTGCACGAGCGCGTCGAGCTCTGGGCGGACGAGATCGTCGACATCCTTCGCGAGCGGGGCGGCGGCAACATGCGCCTCGCCGCCGACAAGCTCGAGATGGAGGGCGTCGACGCGCTGCGCCGGCGCGGCGTCACGCTCGTCGAGGGACAGGAGCTCACCGAGCACGCGCGCAAGATAAAGAGCGCCGACGAGATCGAGCTGATGAAGTGGACGGTGCGCGTATGCGAGGCCGGGATGGCGCGGATGTACGAGCATTCGCTGCCTGGCCGGACCGAGAACGAGATCTGGGCGGAGCTGCACTTCGAGAACATCCGCTCCGGCGGGGAGTGGCTTGAATCCCGCCTCCTCGCCTCGGGCCCGCGCACGAACCCCTGGTTCCAGGAGAGCTCCGACCGGGTCTGCGAGGCCGGCGACATGCTGGCCTTCGACACCGACATGATCGGCCCCTATGGCTATTGCGCCGACCTCTCCCGCTCCTGGACCATCGGCCATGTGCGCATGACGCCCGAGCAGCGGTCGCTCTACGCGGCCGCGGTCGACCAGATCGAGCACAACGTGGCGATCCTCCGCCCGGGCATGACCTGCCGCGAGTTCGACGAGAAGAGCTGGCGCATACCCGCGAAGTACCAGGCGCGCCGCTATTCGGCGGCGCTGCACGGCGTGGGCCTCGCCGACGAGTGGCCCTCGGTGCCGACGCATGTCGACTTCGCGCGCGCCTATCCCTCGGTGTTCGAGGAGAACATGGTGCTCTGCGTCGAGGCCCTGATCGGCGAGGAGGGCGGGCGCGAATGCGTCAAGCTCGAGACGCAGGTCCTGGTCACCGCCAACGGCCCGGTGCGCCTCGACAGCTTCCCCTGGGAAGCGGACTGACGGGGACGCTCGGCGCGGCCTCAGGCCGGCGCCTGCGGCCCGAGCTCGAGGTGGCAGGCGATCCGGTGCTCGCCGAAGCGGCGCTCGGGCGGCGGCAGCACGTCGCAGGTCCCCTCGATCCGCCGCGGGCAGCGGCTGGCGAAGACGCAGCCGCGTATCTCCTCCGCCGGGCTCGGCATCGCCCCTGACAGGACGATCTCGGGCGGCGGCGCGTCGGGGTCGGGCCGCGGCGCCGCCGCGAGCAGCGCCTGCGTGTAGGGATGGAAGGGCGGCGCGAAGACCTGTGCCGCGGGCCCGTACTCGACGACCCGGCCGAGATACATCACCGCCACCCGGTCGGCCATGTGCCGCACCAGCGCGAGGTCGTGCGAGATCAGCACCAGCGCCATGTCGCTGCCGGCGAGCAGCTCGCCCAGCAGGTTGACGATCGCGGCCTGCACCGAGACGTCGAGGGCGGAGACCGGCTCGTCGGCGAGCAGGAGGTCGGGATCGCCCGCGAGCGCGCGCGCGATGGCGACGCGCTGGCGCTGGCCGCCGGAGAGCTGCCACGGTCGGCGATCGGCCAGCTCGGCCGGGAGCTGCACGCGCTCCATCAGGCGCGCCACCTCGCGCCGCGCCTCCTCGGCGCCGAGCCCGCGCAGGCGGCGCAGCGGGCGCGTCAGCGCGTAGCGGATGCTGTGGCTGGGGTTGAGCGTGGAGTCCGGGTTCTGGAACACCATCTGCACGCGGCGCAGGAGCTCGCGCGGCCGTGCATCAACGCCGCCGCCGAACACCTCGCCATCCAGCGCCATCTCGCCACTGGCCTCGCCAGCGAGGCCGGCGACGACGCGCGCGAAGGTCGACTTGCCGGATCCGGATTCCCCCACGATCGCCAGCGTGCCGCGGCGCCGCGCCTCGAGCGTGGCATCCGTGAGCGCGCGGATGACGCGGCGCGGCTTGCCCGAGATGCCGCCGCCGACCTCGTACCGCTTGCCGAGGCCCCTCGCCTCGAGGATCACGGGCCCCTCGTCCTCGCGCGGCGCGGCCACCGCCGACGCCGCGGACGCGCGTGGCGGCAGCGCCTCGAGCCGCGCGCAGCGCGCCATGTGCCCTGCCCCGCCGGCCTCGCGCAGCGCGATCGCGCCGGCGCCGCAGTCCTGCGCGCGCGCATGCTGGCAGCGCGGCAGGAAGGCGCAGCCCGGCCGGCCGCGATCCTCCGCCGCCAGCGTCCCCGCGATCGGGACCAGGCGCGCGGCGCCATGCGGGCGGTCGAGGTCGGGCAGCGCGTCGAGGAGGCCGCGCGTGTAGGGATGCGCCGGGGCGCGGAAGACGTCGCGCACGCCGCCGGCCTCGACCAGCCGCCCCGCGTAGAGGACGCCCACGCGGTCGCATAGCCGCGCCACGGTGCCGAGGTTGTGGCTGATGAAGAGGATCGCGGTGCCGAAGCGCGTGCGCAGGTCGCGCACCAGCTCGAGGATCGCCGCCTCGATCGTCACGTCGAGGCCGGTGGTCGGCTCGTCCATCACCAGGAGCGACGGCTCCGCCATCAGCGCCATGGCGATCACGACGCGCTGCTGCTGCCCGCCCGAGAGCTGGTGCGGGTAGCGCTCCATCGCCGCCTCGGCGTCGGGCAGGCGCACCTCGCGCAGCATCTCGATGGCGCGCGCCCGCGCGCGGCCCGCGTCGCGCTCGCCATGGAGCATCGGCACTTCCACGAGCTGGCGGCCGACCGTCATCACCGGGTTCAGGCTCGACATCGGGTCCTGGTAGACCATGGCGATCCGCCGGCCACGCAGGCGGCGCAGATCCTCCTCGCCCATGGCGGCGAGGTCGCGCCCCTCGAACAGCACGCGCCCCGCGGAGACGCGCATGCCGCGCGGCAGGTAGCGCATCGCGGCCAGCGCGATCGTCGACTTGCCGCAGCCGGACTCGCCGACGAGGCCGACGGCTTCGCCCGGCGCGATCGCGAGGTCCACCCCGTCGAGGATGCGCGAGACGCCGCGCCTCCCGCGATGCTCGACCGAGACGCCCTCGAGGGCGAGGATGTCAGCCATCTTCGGACGCCTCGCGCAGCCCGGTGGCGAGGAAGTTGAAGCCGACCACCAGCGAGGACACGGCGAGCGCGGGGATCAGCGTCATGTGCGGCCAGACGAAGATCGTGCCGTAGCTCTCCTTGATCATGCTGCCCCAGTCGGGGTCGGGCGGCGGCAGGCCGATGCCGAGGAAGCCGAGGACGCCGATGGCGATCACCGTGTATCCGAGGCGCAGGAAGAAATCGACGATCAGCGGCCCGCGCGCGTTCGGCAGGATCTCGGCAAGCAGCACGAACCATGTCGGCTCGCCGCGCATGCGCGCCGCGGCCACGTAGTCGCGGTTCTTCACGTCGAGCGTCACCGCGCGCACGATGCGGGCGATGATCGGGGCCTGCGTCACCGTCACGACGGCGATGATGTTGAAGGCCGAGGCGCCGAAGCGCGCGATGACGATCAGGTAGAGGATGATCTTGGGGAAGGCGAGCAGCGTGTCGCCGACGCGCATGAGGATGGAATCGACCGCGCCGCCCTTGTAGCCGGCGACCAGCCCGAGGATCGTGCCCAGCATCGCCGCGCCGAGCACCGCGGCCGGCGCCACGGTCAGCACCGTGCGCGCGCCCCACATCAGGCGCGAGAGGATGTCGCGCCCGAGCTGGTCGACGCCCAGCCAGTTCGCCGAGGTCGGGTAGGGATAGGCGATGAGCGCCGGGTCGATGCGGTTCGGCGGGTATGGCGCGATCCAGGGCGCCAGCAGCCCCATCGCCGCCCAGAACAGGACGATCGCGGCGCCCACGCAGCCGACCGGGGAGCGCCCGAGCAGCGCGATCCATGCCGCGGGCCGCGCCCTCATATGCGGATCCTCGGGTCGAGCTTCATGTAGCCGAGGTCGCCGAGGAGCTGGGTCAGCATCGTCACCGTGACGGCGACGAGCGCGCCGGCCTCGACGACGGCGATGTCCTTGGCGAGCGCGGCCTCGAGCATCATCCGGCCGAAGCCGGGATAGGCGAAGAGCGTCTCGACGACGACCAGCCCGGAGACGAGGTAGTTGAGCTGCAGCAGGATCACGGTGAACGGCGTGATCAGCGCGTTGCGCATCGCGTGCCGCGTCACCACGCGACCGAAGGGCATGCCCTTCAGCACGGCCGTGCGCACGAAGGGCTGGCGCATCACCTCGACCATCGACGCCCGGATCATCGAGATAAGGTATCCGGCGTCGTAGAGCGTCACGACCGCGACGGGCAGCACGAACTGGATCCATACCGGCCACTCGGGCGAGGCGCGCAGCGGGGACGTGCCGGGCAGCACGCCCAGCCAGACGACGAAGACCGCGAGCATGAACACGCCCATCGCGAATTCCGGGATGGACGCGCAGACCGAGGCGAAGACGGAGATGCCGCGGTCGAGCGGCGAGCGCTCGCGCATGCCCGCGAGCACGCCGAGCGCCACCGAGAGCGGCACGATGACCGCGAAGCAGATCGCCGCCAGCAGCAGCGTGTTGCCCAGCCTGTCGAGCAGGACGTCGGCGACGGGCTGGCGGTAGATCACCGACGTGCCGAGGTCGCCGCGCAGGACGTTGCCGATGTACTCGGCGTAGCGGACGAGCAGCGGCCGGTCGAGGCCCATCTCGCGGAACAGGTGGTCGACCTGCTCCTGCGAGGCGTAGGGCCCGAGCAGCTTGCGCGCGACGTCGCCGGGCGTGAGTTCGTTGAGGGCGAAGACGAGGAACGTCACCGCCAGCAGCGTGAGGACGATGTTCAGCGACTGCCGGAGGAGATAACGCGACACGCGACGCCCCGAGACCACGCCGCGCGCAGGCCGCCACCGCCGCGGGCCCGAAGCCCGCGGCGGTGGCTGCGCGCGACCTGGATCAGCCCTCGATCCAGACTTCCCGGAACTCGATGTAGGCGGTGGGGTGGATCTTGTACCCCTTCACCTTCTTGTCCGTGTAGTTGAACAGGGCGCGCCAGAGCGGCACGACCGCGGGGCCGTCCTCGAGCATGATGCGCTCGAGCTTGGCCACCACAGCGCGGCGCTTCTCGACGTCGAGGTAGCCCTCGGCCTCGGCGAGCAGCGCGTCGAACTCCTTGTTCGACCAGTTGGACTCGTTCCACGCCGCGCCCGAGCGGTAGGCGAGGCCGAGCACCATGACGCCCAGCGGGCGATGGGCCCAGGTGGTGAAGCCGAAGGGCACCTTGGTCCAGATGTCCCAGTACTGGGCCGAGGGCATCACGTTGATCTTCACGCGGATGCCCGCTTCCTTCCACTGCTCGACCATCGTCTGGACGGCGAGGAGCTCCCAGTCCGGCTGGGGACGGCAGGCGATCTCCGTGTCGATGCCGTTCGGGTAGCCGGCCTCGGCCAGCAGCGCCTTGGCCTTGGCGACGTCGCGGCGCATGAAGCCGACATCGGCGTACTCGGGATGCACCTGCGCGACGTGGTGGTGCTCGCCGGGCTTGCCGAGGCCGCGATGCGCGACCTTGAGCACCGCCTCGGTGTCCGTGGCGTAGCGCAGCGCCTGGCGGACGCGCTTGTCGTCGAAGGGCTTGACCGGCTGCACGCGGGCGACGGCGGTATAGGCCGTGTCGACCGAGTTGATCTGGACATGCGGCAGGCGCTCGGCCGCGGGCAGCGCGGCGATCGCGCCCTGGTAGATCATGTCCACCTGGCGCGAGGCCAGCGCGGCGACCTGCGCCGCGCTGTCGTCGCCGAGGTCGATGACCTCGATGCGGTCGAGCCACGGGCCGCTGCCCCAGTACTTGTCCTTGCGCGCCGCCAGGACCGCGCGCTTCCCGACCTCGAGCTCGACGAGCTCGTAGGCGCCCGTGCCGTTCGAGCCGACGCCGAACTTGCCGCCCTCGGCCGGGTCGAGCATGTGCGCGGGATAGTGGAACATCGCCTCGGGGATGCCGAGGAAGGACGTCTTGCCGTTGATCTCGAAGGTGAAGTCGTCGACCTTGCGGAAGGCGTTGGCGTCCCAGAGGCGGAACGACACGCGCTTCTTCTGGGTCTTCGGGTCGATCTCGTCGAGCTCGAAGTTCTCGAGCAGGAAGGCGCGCAGCAGGCCGACGGTCGAGGAACCGGTCGCCGGCTCGAGCATGCGCTTCATGTTCCAGATCGCGTCGTCGGCGTTGAACGGCCTGCCGCCCTTGCGCCAGTTGGCGTCGCGCCGCAGCGAGATCTTCCACGACTTGAGGTCGGGGCTCGCCTCCCACTTCTCGACGAGGCCGGGGCGCGTGATGTTGTCGACGCCGGTATAGGTCAGGTACTCGACGGTCTGGCGCGCGACATTGGTCGCCTCGATCCAGGAATAGGTATGCGGGCTGGAGAGGTCCTGCACGCGCATGCCGAGGCGCAGCGTGCCGCCCTTGCGCGGCGCGCCCTGCGCCATCGCGGGCTCGGGCAGGCCGGCCATCGAGTAGGCTGCGCCGGCACCCACGCCCAGCAGCGTGGCGATGCGAAGGAACTCGCGGCGCTCGAGCTTGCCGTCGGCCATCTCGCGGCCGGCGGAGGTGACGAGCGGATGGATCTTGTCTGTCATTTCGAACCCTCCCTTTGTTGTCCGGACCCTAGCCGCGGGCCGGGCGGCGCGACAAGGCGGGTCTTTCGCGGCGCTGGAGATTCCCGCGCCGCCGATCCAGCATCGCCAAGGTCACGATTGCAGGAGCGAGGCGATGGAGACGACACGGACGGGCGGCACTGGCCGCGGCAGGGCGCGCGCGCGGGCCGGGCGCTCGGCCCCGGCGGCGCACCAGCCGCTGCCGCGCCTGTCGAATCGCTGGAAGCCGCTCGAGGTGCTGTCCGCGGAGCAGCTCGAGCGGATCGTCGACGCCGCCTTCCGCATCCTCCAGGACGGCGGCCTCGAGATGCGCAGCGCGCGCGCCCGGCAGGCCTGCCGCCGCCATGGCTGCCTCGTCGACGAGGAGACGCAGGTCGTGCGGATGGGGCGCGACGTCGTGGAGGCCATGCTGCGCCACGCGCCGGAGCGCTTCGTCCTGCATGCGCGCAACCCCGCGCGGCACCTGCATGTCGGCGGCGACGTCGTCAATTTCGGCCCGGTCGGCGGCGCGCCCCATGTCACCGACGCCGAGCGCGGCCGGCGCTACGGCGACCTCGAGGCCTTCCGCGACATCATCAAGGTGGCCAGCGCGCTCGGCGTTCTGCACTGGCAGGGCGGCATGGTCGTGGAGCCGGTCGACGTGCCGGTGCCGGTGCGCCACCTCGAGGCCTATCGCGCGCATGTCGAGCTCTCGGACCTCGTCTGGAGCTCGCGAGGCACGGGCGCGGTGCAGTCGATCGACGGGATCGCGATGTCGGCGATCGAGCACGGCACGACTCCCGAGGGCCTCGCGGCGCGGCCGACGCTTCTGTGCATCACCAACGTCAACTCGCCGCGGCGCGTCGACGAGGAGATCCTCGAGAGCGTGATGATCCTCGCCGAGCACGGCCAGTGCGTGGCCATCACGCCCTTCACGCTGATGGGCGCGATGGCGCCGATCACGCTGGCCGGCGCGCTCGCGCAGGGCGCGGCGGAGGCGCTGGGCATCATCGCGCTGTGCCAGATGGTGAGGCCGGGCACGCCCTGCGTCTTCGGCGCCTTCACCTCGAACGTCGACATGCGCACCGGCGCGCCCGCCTTCGGCACGCCCGAGTACGTCAACGCGACGATCGCGAGCGCCCAGCTCGCGCGCCGCTTCCGCCTGCCCGTGCGGTCGAGCGCGCCCAACGCCAGCCCCTGCGTCGACGCCCAGGCCACCTGGGAGACCGCCTTCTCCCTCTGGGCCTCGGTGATGAGCCACAGCAACCTCGTCTACCACGCGGCGGGATGGCTCGAGGGCGGGCTGTCGGCGTCGATGGAGAAGATCGTCGTCGACGCGGAGATGCTGCGCGGCTGGGCGGAGATCCTGAAGCCGGTCGACTTCACCGACGACGACATCGGCGTCGACGCGATCCTCGGGGTGCCGCCGGGCGGGCATTTCTTCGGCACGGCGCACACGCTCGCGCGCTACGAGACCGCCTTCTGGCGCCCGATCCTCTCCGACTGGTCGAACTTCGAGAACTGGCGCGACGCCGGCGCGCGGACGGCGACCGACCGCGCGGCCGCGATGTGGCGAGGACTGCGCGACGCCTATGTCCCGCCGCCGCTCGACCCGGCGATCCGCGAGGAGCTCGACGCCTATGTCGCCCGGCGGCGCGAGGAGCTCGGCGCGCGATGAGCGGCTTCGTCGCGAATGCGCGGATGTACGCGGTCGCGCCCGCCGCCGAGGAGGCATGGCGCGCACTGCTCGCCCATGCCTGCGCCGAGGCCGGGCTCGCGCTCGCCTACATGCCCTATCCCGCGCCGCAGCCGCTCGAGGAGCTCTGGGCGCGGCCGGACCTCGGCGCGGTGTTCATGTGCGGCTATCCGATCGCGCTCGGCCTCGCGGAGGTGGTGCCGCTCGTCGCGCCGATCCCCGACGCGCCCTGGGCGGGCGGGCGGGCGGTCTATCGCAGCGACCTGATCGTGCATCGCGATTGCCCATGGCGATCGCTCGAGGACGGCTTCGGCGGCCATGCGGGCTGGACGGTCGGGCATTCGCATTCCGGCTTCAACGCCTTCCGCCACCACCTGCTGCCCCATCGCAGCGCCGCGCGGCCGCGGCTCTTCGCGCGCACGACCGGCGGCCTCGTCACCGCGCGGCGCATACTCGACGCGGTGGCCGCGGGCGAGATCGACATCGGCCCGCTCGACGCCTACTGGCACCTGCTGCTGCGGCGGCACCGCCCGGAGCTCGTCGCGCCCATACGCGTGCTCGAGAGCACGGCGACCGCCCCGGCACCCGCCATCGTCTGCGCGCCGGCAATGCCCGGCGACGACGCGAGGCGCCTGCGCGCGGCCCTGGTCGCCGCGCCATCGCGCCCGTGGTTCCCGGCGCTCGCGCGCGAGCTCTGCCTCGCCGGCTTCGCGCCCGTCGCGCGCGAGGACTACGCGGCGACGCTGGCCTGGGACGCGGAGGCCCGCGCCGCCGGATACCCCGAGCCTGCGTGATGGACAGGCGGCCCGCGATCGAATGGCCGACGATCGCGCTCGCCGCGGCGCTGCACGCGGCATGGATCGCGCTGTGCCTCTTCCACGCGTCGCTCCCGTGGTGGGCCTTCGCGGCCTGCGCGGCGGTCGTCTCGGCCTGGTTCTCGTCGCTCCAGCACGAGGCGATCCACGGCCACCCGACGCGCAGCGCGACGTTCAACCACGCCATCGCCTGCGCGCCGCTCTGGATCTGGCTTCCCTATTCGCGCTACCGCGACACGCACCTGCTCCACCATCGCGACCACAGGCTGACCGACCCGCTCGACGACCCGGAGAGCCGCTACGTCACCCCGGAGGACTGGGCCGCGCGCGGGCCGATCGGCCGGGCCGCGCTCCGCGCGCAGTCGACGCTGCTCGGCCGCCTCGCGATCGGCCCGGCATGGAGCGCGGCATCCTTCCTGCGCGCCGAATGGGCGAACCGGCGCGACCCGCGCATCGCCCGCGCCTGGGCCGCGCACCTGGCGCTGCTCCTTCCCTTCCTCGCGTGGACGCTATGGGCCTGCGGCGTCCCGGCCTGGCTCTACGTCCTCGGCTTCGTTCAGGGCGGCGGCGCGCTCGCCATGCTGCGCTCCTTCGCGGAGCACCGCGCGCATGGCGACCCGGCCCGGCGCACCGCGGTCGTCGAGAACGCGACGCTGCTGGGCCCCGTCTTCCTGTTCAACAACCTGCACGCCACGCACCACCGCTGGCCCGGCGTCGCCTGGTACAGGCTGCCCGCGCTCCATCGCGCGCGCCGCGACGAGCTGCTCGCCGCCAATGGCGGCCTCGCCTATGACGGCTAC
Source organism: Pseudomonadota bacterium (assembly GCA_041178225.1). Lineage (GTDB taxonomy): Bacteria > Pseudomonadota > Alphaproteobacteria > CACIAM-22H2 > CACIAM-22H2 > CAIOSQ01. Next base: position 32,772 of record JBEGVV010000024.1, read on the forward strand.
GGCGAGGTCGCCCGCCGCTTCCTGCTGCGCGCGCACGACCAGCCGGAGCACCCGCTCGGCCGCGCCCCCTGAGCCTCAGCCCAGCGGGGACAGCAGCGTCTCCACGACGCGGCGCGCGGCCGGCGCGCCCTCGATCCCCGCGATGTCGTCGCGCAGCGCGTCGTGGCGCGCACGGCCGATGCGCGGCACCAGCGACTCCTCGGCCTTGGCGAAGAGCTCGGCGTCCGACAGCGGGTCCTCGGGATCGCCGCGCGCCTCCGTGCGCGGGCTGGCGAGCACGGTGCCGTCGGCGAGCGTGACCTCGACGATCGCGATGCGTCGCGCGGGGAAGAGCGCGTCGAGCTCGGGATCGGTCTCGGTCGTGATGCGATGCGCCATCGCCAGCGTCGCCGGGTCGCGCAGCCCCGTCGTCACGGTCTCGCCATCCACCTTGCCGTGGGCGAGCATGGCCGCGACCGGGAAGGGCAGCGCGTATTGCGCGGCGTCGGTGCCGTCGGGCTCGCGCACGTCGAGCCGCGCGGCCGCGTGGAAGGTGCGGATGCGCACCTTCTCGATCGCGCGTCCCGCCGCCTGCGCGCGCAGCGCCTGGGCCGCGGCGACGGAAGGCTGCGCCCAGCGGCAGATGGGCCAGGGCTTGAAGTACTGCTCGAGGATCCGCCAGCGCGTCCCGAGGTCGCCCCAGAACGCAGCCGCGTCGCCGCCCTCGACGCTGATCGCCGGCGCGCCCGTGAAGCCCGCCTGCGCCATCAGCGCCGCCGACAGCCCGACCTGCCCGCCATAGGTCGAGCCGTCCTTGACCATCGTGGGGAAGTCGATGCAGCGCATCATCTGGCTGCGCGGGCCATAGAACTCCGCGGTGCCCAGCGCATGGCGCGTCGTCTCGCGGTCGAAGCGCAGCGCGCGCGCGGCGACCGCGGCCGCGGCGAGCGCGTTCCACGCGCCGGAGGTGTGGTAGTCGGGGACCGTGGCGTGCAGCGCGATGCCCGCGCGCGTCGCGATCTCGTACCCCATCACGAGCCGCACGAGGAACTCGGCGCCGTCGCGCGAGGGCGCCGCCTCGTCCTCGAGCGCGAGCAGCGCCGGGAGGACGACGACGCCGGCATGGCCCTTGGTCAGGCGATGCCCGTCATGCGCATCGTAGCCGTCGATCGTCGCGGCGCCGGCCATCGCCGCGCCCGGCAGCGACACGCGACGCCCGTCGAAGATCATGCGCGCGCCGAGCCGCCCGCCCAGCTGGTGGGCCGCGGCGAAGTCGTGGACGATGCGCGACACCGGCGTCCCGCGTCCGCTGGCGGCGACGCCCGCGAGGTCGAGCAGGCACATCCGCGCGCGGTGCCGCACCTCCGCCGGAATGTCCGCCAGCGAGAGCCCATGGACGAAATCCAACCAGTCGCGCATCGCCGTTCCCTCCGATCCCTCAGTTGTTCGACCTGATCGTGCCACCATCCACCCGCGTGCGGGCAAGCATCTCCTCGTCGAGCTCGAAGCCAAGCCCCGGCGCGTCGCCGAGGACGAGGTCGCCGCGCGCGTCGATGTCGAGCGGCGCCCTGAACATGAAGTCGCGCCGCTCACCGGTCCATTCCGGCGGGTCCCACGGGAACTCGAAGAAGCCCCCGTCGGTGGCGCCCGCCATCAGGTGGGCGTTGGCGGCCACGCCGATCCCGTTGCCCCAGCTATGCGGCGTGAAGGCGATCCCGTGCTCGCCGGCCATCGCCGCGACCTTGGCGAGGCCGGTGATGCCGCCGACCGAGACGACGTCGGGCTGGATGACGTCGAGGCAACCGCCGGCGACGAGGTCCCGCAGCTCGGCCATCTCGCGGTCGAGCTCGCCGCCCGCGATGCGCAGGTCGAGCTTCTCGCGCAGCAAGCGCATGCCCTCGCGGTCGGCGCGGTGGAGCGGCTCCTCCATCCAGTAGGCGCCGAGCCGCTCGAGCTCGCGCCCCACGACCAGCGCGTCCTTCACCGTCCAGGACGACATCGTGTCCCACGGGAAGCGCCAGCCCTGGTTGCAGTCGACCATCAGCTCGAGCCGGTCTCCGACGCGCGCGCGCACGGCCTCGAGCGCGGCGATGTCCGCGCGCCAGTCGCCGCGGCGGAAGCGGATCTTCATGGCGCGGAAGCCGCGCGCGAGCGCGCGCTGCGCGAGGTCCGCCAGCGCGGGTCCGTCGCGCAGCGTGCCGCTCGAGGCATAGCAGGCGAGGCGGTCGCGCATCCCGCCGAGCAGCTTCCAGCAGGGCTGGCCGGCGACCTTGCCCGCGAGGTCCCACAGCGCGAGGTCGAGCGGCCAGCAGCGCCCGTAGTGGAAGGAGATGTGGGAGATCGCGCGGTAGTGGCGCTCCAGCCGCAGCGGGTCCTCGCCGAGGAACACGTGCTCGTGCCCCGCGAAGCCGAGCATGTAGTCGCCCGAGCCGATGCCCTCGTGCCCCTCGTCGGTGCGCACGCGCACGATCGTGGCGTCGAAGCGCGCGCGCGGCCGCGACGACCAGCTCGGGTGGAAGGGTGGATCGAGCGGCAGCTGGTGCTGGGTGATCTCGATCGACGCGATCTTCATGCGGGCGGCCTCCTCAGCGCTGCTCGAGCACGCGGCGCGCGATCGCCAGCAGGTCGTCGTCGGTGGTCGCGCGCCAGTTCGACGCGCGCATCGGGGCGTTGTCGGGCGCGCGCATCGCCGCCGCGAGGTCGGCCGGCGAGATGCCCGCGCACTCCTCCTCGAGCGGGACAGGCAGCCCGACCGCACGCAAGAGCCGCTCGAAACCGCGCGCGAAGCCCTCGCGGCCGGCGCCGAGCGCGACCGCGCAGGCGGCCCAGCGCCCATCGTCCCCGCGCTCGTTCCAAGCCGCGGTGGCGAGCATCGCGAGCCCGACCGCGCGGCCATGGTGGACCGGGCGCAGCGAGGCCAGGGCGTGGCCGACATTGTGCGCGATCGCCGTGCCGGCGTTGTCGATCGCGATCCCGGCCAGGGCGGCCGCGCGCTGCATGCCCTCGCGCGCCGCGAGGTCCGCGCCATCGGCGACGACGCGCTCGAGGTTCGCCGCGACGAGGCGGATCGCCTCGAGCGCGGCGACGCTGTTGGCCGCGCTCGCGTTGCGGTTGGTGGCCGCCTCGACGGCATGGACCAGGGCATCGATCCCGGTGGCCGCCGTGAGGAGGGGCGGCAGCCCGAGGGCGAGTTCCGGATCGAGGACGACGTCGTCGGCCTTGAGCGAATCGCCCCAGAGCCAGGTCTTCGCCTTGTCGGCGCGCGACAGCACGGCCGTGCGCGTCAGCTCGGCGCCGGTCCCCGCGGTGGTCGGGACGCAGATCGCGCCGAGGCGGCGCGCGGGAAGGTCGCGCGCGCAGAGCGCATAGGCCTCCGCCGGCTCCGCCGCCCCCGCGATTGCGGCTACCGCCTTGCCGAGGTCGAGGGCCGACCCGCCGCCGATCGCGACGACCGCCACCGCGCCCGTCGAGCGTGCGACCGCCGCGGCCGCGTCGGCGGCGGCCAGCGAGGGATCGGAGGAGAAGGCATCGAAGGACGCGCAGGGCACGCCGGCGGCGGCGATCGATGCGCGGGCCTCGCCGGCGATGCCCGTCGCCGCGAGGCCGGGATCGACCACCAGCAGCGCCGGCCCGCCGAAGCGCGCGGCAAGCTCGCCGATGCGCGCGCGCGATCCGGCGCCGCCGGCGATACGGGGCACGCGCGCGAGTTCGTAGGCCATGGGCCATCCCTCCCGCGTCCGGCTATAGAGCGCGCCGCCGCATCCGGTCGAGCGCTTTTCGCGGCGGCGGAATCCGGCTAAGGCGGCGCGATGGAACGCCCGCAAAGCCCCTGCATCCGCGTCTGCGTGCTCGACCCCGTGACCGACCAATGCATCGGCTGCGGGCGGCGGCGCATGGAGATCGCGGCATGGTCGCGCATGGACGACGCGCAACGCGGCGACGTGCTCGCGGAATTGCCGGACCGGTTGCGCGCCATGACGCGGCGCGACGTGCGCGGGCGGCGCGCGGTGCCCCGCGCCCCCTAGCCCCGCCACGGCCCCCGCGCGGCGTCGACCACGCCTTCCGCCGGCGCGCGTTTTCCCTCTAACCTCCCCCCGTCGGCATCCCCGGGGGAGCATCCATGAAGTCCCATGCAAAGGCCGTCGTCATCGGTGGCGGCGTCGTCGGCGCGAGCGTCCTCTACCACCTGACCAAGGTGGGCTGGCGCGACGTCGTCCTGGTCGAGCGCTCGGAACTGACCTCTGGCTCGACCTGGCATGCCGCGGGAGGCATGCACACGATCAACGGCGACCCGAACGTCGCCAAGCTGCAGCAGTACACGATCAACCTCTACAAGGAGATCGAGGAGATCTCCGGCGTGTCCTGCGGCGTGCACATCACCGGCGGGCTCATGCTCGCCGGCACCAGGACGCGCTACGACTGGCTGAAGATGGTCCATGCGCGCGGCCGCTACCTCGGCATGGACCTCGAGTTCGTCGACCTCGCCGAGGCCAAGCGCCTCTTCCCGCTCATGGAGACCAAGTACTTCGTGGGCGCGCTCTACGACCCGATCGAGGGCCATGTCGACCCGTGGGGCGTCACCAACGCCTACGCCAAGGCCGCGACGATCCAGGGCGCGACGGTCGAGAAGCACAACCGCGTCGTCGAGCTGCTGCACCGGCCGGACGGCTCGTGGGACGTCGTGACCGAGAAGGGCACGATCCACGCCGAGCACGTCGTCAACGCGGGCGGCCTGTGGGCGCGCGAGGTCGGGCGCATGGTCGGCCTCGAGCTGCCCATCCTCGCGATGGAGCACCAGTACATCATCTCCGAGGAGATCCCCGAGGTCGCCGCCTCGGAGAAGGAGATGCTCCACATCGTCGATTCCGACGGCGAGATCTACATGCGCCAGGAAGGCAAGGGCATGCTCATGGGCACCTATGAGCGCGCCGGCGTGCCATGGTCCGAGCGCGACACGCCCTGGAGCTTCGGCCACGAGCTGCTCAACAACGACATCGACCGCATCGCCCCGTCGCTCGAGGTCGGCTTCCGCCACTATCCCGCGATCGAGAAGGCGGGCATCAAGAAGATCATCAACGGCCCCTTCACCTTCGCGCCGGACGGCAACCCGGTCATCGGCCCGGTCCGCGGCCTGAGGAACTACTGGGTCGCCTGCGGCGTGATGGCGGGGTTCAGCCAGGGCGGCGGCGTCGGGCTGTCGCTCGCGAACTGGATGGCGCACGGCGATCCCGGCGCCGACATCTGGGGCATGGACGTCGCGCGCTTCGGCGACTGGGCGACGATGGCCTACACCAACGCGAAGGTGCGCGAGAACTACTCGCGGCGCTTCCGCATCCGCTTCCCCAACGAGGAACTGGCCGCGGCGCGCCCGCTCAAGACCACGCCCGTCTACGACCGCCTCAAGGCGGCCAACGCCGTCTTCGGCGACTACTGGGGCATGGAGCACGCGCTGTGGTTCGCGCCGCCGGGGACCGAGCCCGTCGAGGAGATCACCTTCCGGCGCTCGAACGCGCACCCGCATGTCGCGGCCGAGGTTAAGGCCGTGCGCGAGGGCGTCGGCCTCGTCGAGATCTCCAGCTACGGGAAGTTCGAGGTCGAGGGCCCCGGGGCGGAGGCGTGGCTGTCGCGCATGATGGCCAACCGCATGCCGGAGGCCGGGCGCATCGTGCTCACGCCGATGCTCAACGACCGCGGCAGGCTGATCGGCGACTTCACCATCGCGCGGATCGCCGCCGACCGCTTCTTCCTCGTCGGCACGATGGCGGCGGAGCGCTTCTACCAGCGCTGGTTCGAGCGCCACATGCCGGCGACCGGCGTGGTCGCGCGTGCCTGCGCCAACGAATGGGTCGGGCTGTCGATCGCCGGCCCGCGCTCGCGCGCGCTGCTGCAGAAGCTCGTGCGCGACGACCTCTCGGCCTTCCCGTTCCTGTCCTTCCGCCGGATGGACATCGGCATGGCCCCGGCGATGGTCGGCCGCGTCTCCTTCACCGGCGACCTCGGCTACGAGATCTGGGTGAAGCCGGAGTACCAGCGCTACCTGCACGAACTGCTCCTCGATGCCGGGCGCGACGACGGCATCCGCCATTTCGGCGCGCGTGCCCTGCACTCCATGCGCCTCGAGAAGAGCTTCGGGACATGGGCGCGCGAGTACCGCCCGCTCTACGGGCCGGTCGAGGCCGGGCTCGGCCGCTTCGTGGCCTGGGACAAGCCGGACTTCGTCGGGCGCGCCGCGGCGCTGGAGGATCGGGCCAGCGGCGGCAAGCTGCGGCTCTGCGCCTTCCGGGTCGAGGCCGGCGACGCCGACGCCATCGGCGACGAGCCGATCTGGCATCGCGGCAAGCCGCTGGGCTGGGTGACGTCGGGCGGCTATGGCCACTCCGTGGGCGCGTCGCTCGCGCTCGGCTACGTGCCGCGGGACATCGCCTCGGAGGTCGACGGCTTCGAGGTCGAGATCATCGGCGAGCGCCGGCGCGCCACGCGCCTGCCCGAGCCCGCCTTCGACCCGAAGGGCACGAGGATGCGCGCATGACCGAAAGGCGCGGGCGGCGCGAGAGGCAGGCGGCAGCCGGGCGCGACGCCGCGGCCGCGCAGCCCGCCGCGCAGCCGCGCCTGCCCTTCGCGCCGGTTCCGGCGGTCTCGGCGGACGAGCTGGAGGCCATCCACCTCGCCTCGCTCGGCATCCTCGAGGAGATCGGGATGGACATCCTCGACGAGGAGGCGCGCGGGATACTGCGCGCCGCCGGGGCGAGGACCGAGGCAGGGTCGCCGCGCGTGCGCATCGACCGCGGCGTGGTCGAGGCGGCGCTCGGCAAGGCGCCCCGCTCCTTCCGCCTGCACGCGCGCAACCCGGCCCGCGGGGTCGAGATCGGCGGCGACGCCGTGGCCTTCGGCTCGGTGGCGAGCGCGCCCAACGTCGCCGACCGCGCGCGCGGCCGCCGGCCGGGGAACCGCGCCGACTTCGACGACCTGCTGCGGCTGGTACAGGTCCTGCCCGCCGTCCATGTCGTCGCGGGATACCCGGTGGAACCGGCCGACATCCACGCCTCGATCCGCCACCTCGACGCGCTGCTCGACATGCTGACGCTGACGGACAAGCCCATCCACGCCTACAGCCTGGGCAGGCAGCGCATCCTCGACGGCATCGAGATGGCGCGCATCGCGCGGGGCATCGACCGCGCCACGCTCGAGCGCGAGCCCTCCCTGTTCACGATCATCAACACCTCCTCGCCGCTGCGCCTCGACGAGCCGATGTGCATCGGCGTCATCGAGATGGCGCGCGCCAACCAGGCCGTCTGCGTCACTCCCTTCACCCTGGCAGGCGCGATGGCGCCGGTGACGATCGCGGGCGCCGTGACGCAGCAGAACGCGGAGGCGCTGGCCGGGCTCGTCCTCGCGCAGGCCGCGCGCGAAGGCTCGCCCTTCGTCTATGGCGGCTTCACCTCGAACGTCGACATGAAGTCCGGCGCGCCGGCCTTCGGCACGCCGGAATACATGAAGGCGGCGCTGCTCGGCGGACAGCTCGCGCGCCGCTACGGCCTGCCCTACCGGTCCTCCAACGCCTGCGCCGCGAACACGCTCGACGCGCAGGCCGCCTACGAGAGCGTGTTCTCGCTCTGGGGCGCGATCATGGGCGGCGCCAACCTGCTGATGCATGGCGCGGGATGGATGGAGGGCGGGCTGCAGGCCTCGTTCGAGAAGATGGTCCTCGACGCGGACCTGCTCGGCATGGTGGCTGAGTTCCTCCGCCCGCTCGGCACCTCTCCAAGCGACCTCGCGGTCGACGCGATGCGCGAGGTCGGGCCCGGTGGCCATTTCTTCGGCTGCGCCCATACGCAGGCGCGCTATCGCACGGCGTTCTTCGCCCCGATGGTCTCCGACTGGCGCAACCACGAGGCCTGGCGCGAGGCCGGCTCCCCCGACGCCCACGACGCGACCGGTCGCCTCTGGCGCGAGAAGCTCGCCGCCTATGCCGAGCCGCCGATGGATCCCGCGACCCGCGAGGAGCTCGAGGCCTTCGTCGCCCGCCGCAAGGCCGAGGGCGGCGTGAAGACGGATTTCTGAGCGATGGTGCCGCGCATCGACGTCGCGCCGCTCCTCGGCCCGGCCAGCGCCGCGCGCGATGCCGTCGACGGCGCGGTGCTCGCCGCGGCCGCGGGCACGGGCTTCATGGTGGTGCGAGGCCTGCCGGCCGGTCCTCCCCTGGACGCCGCGACGCGCGCGCGGCTGCTCTCCATCCTCTCCCTGCCTGGCGAGGCCACCCGGCCGCTCTGGCGGCGCAAGTTCGAGCCGGCGAACCCGAACGTGTACCGGGGCTGGTTCCCGCTGCAGCATGGCGAGCGCACGCACAAGGAGGGGATCGACATCGGCCCCGACATCGCGCGACCCGGCGCCGTCGCCTCCGGCGACCCGCTGCGCGAGGCGACGCCGCTGCCGCGCGAGGACGCCCTGCCCGGCTGGCGCGCGGCCGCCTGCGCCTACTACCTCGCGATGGAGGAAGCCGGGCGCGCGCTGATGCGCTCGATCGCGCGCGGCCTCGGCCTCCAGGAGGGCCATTTCGATCCGTCCTTCGCCGACGGCATCTCGACGCTGCGCCTCATCCACTATCCCGCGCGCGCGCCAGCGAGCCTCGCGGGGATCGCCGGCATCGAGGCCGAGGGCGACGCACGCGCCCGCCACCTCGTCGGCGCGCCGCATGTCGATTCCGGCTTCGTGACGCTGCTCGCGCAGGACGGCGTGGACGGGCTCCAGGCACGCGCGCGCGACGGGGCCTGGATCGACGTTCCGCCCGAGGAAGGCGGCTTCGCCGTCAATTTCGGTGGCGTGCTCGAGCGCTGGACCGGCGGCCGCATCCGCGCGACGGAGCATCGCGTGGTCGGCGACGGCCGCGCCCGCATGTCCATCCCCTTCTTCCTCGAGCCCGCGGCGGAGGCGACGATCGCGCCCCTTCCCCTCGCGGGCTTCCCGTCCTTCGAGCCCTTCGCCTATGGCGACCACCTGTGGTCGGCGATGACGCGGTTCGTCGAGTTCCGCGGCCTCGAGGCCGCCCGCCTTCCCAGAGGAGTGAAAGCCGCATGAGCGACCAGACCGGGACCCAGGCACGCCGCGGCCGCGGCGGCGAGCGGCGGTCGCGAGACCGACGTGGTGGCGTGCTGTCGCGCCAGATGCCCTGGCGCGAGCTGACCAACCCGTACCGGCCGATGGAGATCCTCTCGGCCGACGAGCTGGAATCGATCCACCTCGCCTCGCTCGAGATCCTCGAGCGCATCGGCATCGTCGTGCAGTCGGAGCGCGCGCGGGTCCTGTGCCGCGCCGCCGGATGCGAGGTGATGCCGGACGGCGTGCGCGTGAGGTTCCCGCGCGAGGTGGTGATGGCGGCGATCGCGCACGCGCCCTCCCGCTTCCGCATGACGGCCCGCGCGGGGCACCGCGACGTGACGATCGGCGGCAACTCGGTGGTGTTCACGCCCGTCTCGAGCGCGCCGAACTGCTCCGACATCGTCGGCGGCCGCCGCCCCGGCACCACCGCCGACTTCCGCGACCTCGTCAAGCTGGCGCAGGGCTTCAACGTCTTCCACATGCTGGCCGGATACCCGGTCGAGCCGATCGACATCCCCGTCCCGGTCCGCCACATGCAGGCCGTCCGGATGATGATCGAGCTGTCCGACAAGATACCCCGCATCTACGCGCACAGCGTCGAGCGCGTGCGCGACGTGCTCGAGCTCGTCCGCATCTCGCATGGCGTTTCGCGGGAGGAATTCGCCTCCGCGCATCGCTGCATCACCGTCATCAACACCAACTCGCCGCTGCAGCTCGACACGCCCATGGTCGAGGGCATCGTCGAGATGGCGGAATGCAACCAGCCCGTCGTGGTTACCCCGTTCACGCTCGCCGGGGCGATGGCGCCGGTCACGCTCGCCGGCGCGATCGCGCAGCAGAACGCGGAGGCGCTCTCCGCGCTGGCCATCGCCCAGTTCGCGCGGCGCGGCGCCCCGGTCGTCTACGGCGCGTTCACCACGGCGGTGAACATGCGCACGGGCGCGCCGACCTTCGGCACCCCGGAATACGCCAAGGCGGCCCTGATCTCCGGCCAGCTCGCGCGGCGCTACCGCCTGCCCTACCGGTCCTCGGGCATCGCCACGGGCAACGCGCCCGACGCGCAGTCCGCGTGCGAGAGCATGATGTCCACCTGGTCCGCGGTGACGGGCGGGGTGAACATCCTGCACCATGCGGCGGGATGGCTGGAGGGAGGCCTGACGGCCTCCTTCGAGAAGCTCGTCATCGACGTGGACGCGCTGCAGATGTTCTCCAGCTTCCTGCAGCCCGAGCGCGTGGACGCCGAGACGCTGGCGCTCGACACGATCGAGGAGGTGGGCCCGGGCGGGCATTTCTTCGCCGCCGCGCACACGATCGCGCGCTACGAGACGGCCTTCTTCGAGCCCCTGCTCTGGGACTGGCGCAACTACGAGACCTGGCGCCAGGACGGCGCGCTCGACGCGGCGCAGCGCGCGCACCGCGTGGCCCGCGAGGCCATCGACGCGCACGAGAGCCCGCCGCTCGACCAGGCGCGCGCCGAGGAGATGGACGCGTTCATCGCGCGGCGCACCGCCGAGGGCGGCGCGCCCGTCAACTGACCGGGGCAAGGCGATGATCCGCGACCGCGAGGCGATCGACGCCTTCCTGGCGCAGGTCCGGCGCCTGGTGCGCGAGGTGATGGTGCCGCGCGAGGCCGAGGTCGTGGAGGCCGACGCCGTCCCCGCCGACATCGTCGCGCTGATGCGCGGGCTTGGCCTCTTCGGCATGTCGATCCCCGAGGCGCATGGCGGGCTCGGGATGACGATGGAGGAGGAGGCGCTGGTCGCGATGGAACTCGGCGGCGCGTCTCCCGCCTTCCGCTCGATGATCGGCACGAACAACGGGATCGGCAGCCAGGGCATCGTCATGGACGGCACCGAGGCGCAGAAGGCGCGCTGGCTGCCGCGCCTGGCGAGCGGCGAGGTGGTCGGCTCCTTCGCGCTGACCGAGCCCGATGCGGGCTCCGACGCCGGCAGCCTGCGCACGACCGCGCGCCGCGACGGCGATGGCTGGGTGCTCGACGGCACCAAGCGCTACATCACCAACGCCCCGCAGGCCGGCCTGTTCACGGTCTTCGCGCGCAGCGATCCCGGCCGCAAGGGCGCCTCGGGCGTCTCCGCCTTCCTGGTCGAGGCCGGGACGCCGGGCCTGAGGCTCGGCAGGCCCGACCGCAAGATGGGCCAGCGCGGCGCGCAGACCTGCGACGTCGTCCTCGACGGATGCCGCGTGCCGGGGGATGCGCTGCTCGGCGGACGCGAGTGCGAGGGCTTCCGCACCGCGATGAAGGTGCTCGACCGCGGGCGCCTGCACATCTCCGCGGTCTGCGTCGGCGTCGCGACCCGGCTGCTGGACGACGCGCTGCGCTTCGCGATGGAGCGCCGCCAGTTCGGGCAGCCGATCGCCGAGTTCCAGCTCGTGCAGGCGATGCTCGCGGACAGCCGCGCCGAGGTGCTCGCCGGCCGCGCGATGGTGCTGGAGACCGCGCGGCGCAAGGACGAGGGCGCCGATGTCGGCATCGACGCCTCGTGCTGCAAGCTCTTCTGCTCCGAGATGGTCGGGCGCGTCGCGGACCGCGCCGTCCAGGTCCATGGCGGCGCGGGCTACATGCAGGACTACGCGGTCGAGCGCCTCTACCGCGACGTCCGCCTGTTCCGGATCTACGAGGGCACGAGCGAGATCCAGCGCCTGGTCATCGCGCGCGGCATGATCCGCGACGCGAAGGGCTGAGCCTCAGGCCGGGCGGCCCGCGCGCATCGCCGCGAGCAGCATCGGCACCGCGAGCAGCGCGATGGCCGCCAGCGCGACGAAGCAGGTGCCGTAGCGCCCGACGGCCGGCACCGCGAAGGCGAAGACGATCGGCGACACGAGGTAGCCGCCGAAGGTCAGGATCGTCGAGCCGGCGGTCGCGTCGCCGACGCGCCCCTCTGGCGCGAGCCGCGCGACCTCCGCGAGGTAGACGCCGTTCCAGCTCGTCGACGTCGTGCCGACGACGAGCCCGAGCAGCGTGACCGCCCAGACGGGCCAGCCAGGCGCGATCGCGGAGACCCCGAGGACCATCAGGCTCGACGCGAAGGCCAGCGCGACGAGCGCGCGCGCGCCGCCTATCCTGTCCGCGACCCAGCCCATGATGACGCGCGCGAAGGTGCCGGAGAACTGCATCGCGGAGAAGGCGGCGCCGGCGGCGGCGAGCGTGTAGCCGATCTCCGTCGTCAGCTGCGTCACGAAGAAGGTCAGCAGGCAGCCCTGCACCGAGGCGAAGCAGAACCCGGCCGCGGCGACGTACAGCATCGCGCGATTGCCGCGGATGACGCTGAAGGGCGCGGCCAGGTTGGCGGGGGAGACGAGGTTCGCGAGGGTCGGCCGCCGCGAGGCGTCGCGCTGCGCGTCGAGCCGCTCGCGCCAGGGCTGCACCGCGAGCACGGCGAGGAGCGGCAGCAGCGCGGCGACGAGGAGCCCCATCCTCCATCCGCCCCAGGCGGCCACCGCGTGCACGATCAGACCCGCCAGCGCGCCGCCCAGCGGCACGCCCGACTGCTTGACCGACATGATCAGCGAGCGCCGGCCCTTCGGCGCGTTGCGCGTCAGGATCTCGCTTCCGGCGGGCGGCGACGGCCCGTAGCCCGCGCCGACGACGAAGGCCGCGAGGAGCAGGAGCGGCCACCAGGCCGTGATGCTGGCCAGCACGCCAATGCTGCCCACGATCGCGCCGATCTGCAGCAGCCGCACCGGCCCGAAATGGCTCAGCAGCAGCGAGCCCCCGGCGAGAAACCACATCGTGCCCCCGGCGACCAGGCCGGAGAGCAGGCCGATCTTCTCCGGCGACACGCCGGCGGCCGCGGTCAGCTCCGGCCCGATGACCGGGAAGACGCGGCCGAGGAAGGCGGCCATGGTCTGCATGACCATGGTGATGGCCAGCGCGGGTACCCAGGCCGGGGTCGTCGCGCCCATGTCAGGTGACCCACTGGTACCCGTCGATCTTGAAGTCCTGGCCCGACATGAAGTTCGGCTCGACCGTCGCGAGGAAGGCGACGAGCTGCGCGACGTCGGCCGGCGTGCCGAGGCGCCCGAGCGCGATGCCCTTGACCATCTCGGCGCCGCGCGAGCGCGTCAGGCTGTTGCCCAGCTCGGTCTGGATGACGCCCGGGCAGATGCAGTTGATCGCGATCTCCGGGCCCAGTTCCTTGGCGAGCGCGCGCGTCATGCCGATGATGCCGGCCTTCGCCGCCGCGTAGGCGAACTTCGACACCGCGCTCGTCACGCCGCCATTATGGGCGTTGAGCGACGACATGCTGACGATGCGGCCGGCGCCGCGGCGCTTCATTCCCGGCGCCGCGGCATGGATGAAGTTGAAGCAGCTCTTGAGGTTGATCGCGATCGTGCGATCGAACTCCTCCTCGGTGATCTCGAGCATGGGCTTGGGCATCGACTTGCCGGCGTTGTTGAGCAGGAAGTCGATGCCGCCCCACTCGCCCTCCACCTGCGCGACGATCGCCGCGGCGCGGGCGAAGTCGGCGACGTCGGCCACGTGGATCGACGCCCGGCGCCCCATCGCGCGGATCTCGCCGGCCGTGCGCTCCATCTCGGGCTCGAGCAGGTCGACGAGCGCGATGTCGAAGCCCTTCTCCGCCAGCGCGTGGGCGCATCCGCGCCCGATGCCACGCGCGCCCCCCGTCACGATCGCGATCCTCGCCATGTCCCGCCCCTTCCCGGCCTGTTCCCCTGCCGACAACCTAGCGTCGCCGGCGCGCCTCGCGCGAGTCGAGATTGACTCGCGCCGCGCCGCATACCTAACGTGTTTCCATGCGCGAACGTGGTTCACGTACATGAACGAAGGCGAGGTCAAGTCGGCGGCCCGGGTGCTCGAGATCCTCGAGTTCCTGACGCGCGGCGACGCGCCGGCGACCCTTGCCGACGTCGTCGCCGAGCTCGGCCTGCCGAAGTCCAGCGCGCACGCGCTGATGCGCACGCTGATGCTGCGCGGCTATGTCGAGCGCGACGAGGCGGAGCGCTACGCGCTGGCGCCAGCCTTCCGCGCCGGCGGCTGGATCGGCGGGCGCGACGGCCACCTCGCGGCGGTCGCGCGTCCCGTGATGGAGCAGCTGCGCCGCGACCTGCGCGAGACGGTCATCCTCGGCGCGCGCGGCGCCGGCGGCGACGTGCGCATCGTCTCGAAGCTCGTGAGCCCGGAGCAGGTCCGCTACGACACCGACACGCATGGCCTGCGCCCCGCCTATTGCACCGCGATGGGCCGCGTGCTCCTCGCCTGGTGGGACCAGCGCGCGCTCGACGGCTACCTCTCTCGGCTCCGGCCACGCGCCATCACGCCGCGCACCGTGACGGACGTCGCGCGCATCCGCGCCCTGGTGGAGCGCGTGCGCGCCGAGGGCATCGCGGTGGTGGAGGAGGAATTCGCCATCGGGGGCTCCGGCGCGGCGGCGCCGGTCTTCGACGGCTCGGGGCGCCTGGTCGCGGCCCTCAACGTGGCGGCGGCGACGCGCCGCTTCCCGGGCGCGCGTCGGCGTATCGTCGACGCGCTCGCGCGTGGCGCGCGGCGCATCAGCCAGCGCCTCGGGCACCGCGACGGCATCGGCGACGCGGCATAGGCGGCAGGCAGGGGGACGACGGGGAATGGCCTACAGGGTTGGCGTCGACATAGGTGGGACCTTCGCGGATTTCTGCGCGCTCGACGAGGCGACGGGCGCGGTGCGCACGCTCAAGGTGCTGTCCACCCCGGCCGAGCCCGGCCGCGAGGTGATGCAGGGCATCTCCGAGCTGCAGCGGCGCTTCGGCATCGCGCCCTCCGACATCGCCTACTTCACCCACGGCACGACGGTCGGCATCAACTCGGTGATCCAGCGCAAGGGCGTTCGCCTGTGCCTGTTCACGACCGAGAACTTCATCGACGTGCTCGAGCTCGCCCGGCTGAAGATGCCGGACCCGTACCACCTGCTGTCGCGGCGTCCGGAGCCTCTCGTCACGCGCGACCGGGCGTTCGGCATCCGCGAGAGGATGCTCGCCGACGGCAGCGTCGACCTGCCACTCGACCACGCCTCGCTGCGCGACGCGCTGGATCGCGCGCTGGAGCGCGGCGCCGAGGGCATCGTGCTCTCCTTCCTGCATGCCTACGCCAATCCCGCCCACGAGCAGGAGGCCGCGCGCCTGATCGGCGCATGGGCTCCGGGCCTGCCGGTATTCCCCTCCTCGGCGGTGTGGCCGATCATCCGCGAATACGAGCGCACCTCGACCGCGGTCGTGCACGGCTACGTGCAGCCGCGCGTCGCCGCCTACATCGCCTCGCTCCAGGCCTCGCTGCGCAAGGCCGGCGTCGGCGCCGAGCCGATGATCACGAAGTCGAACGGCGGCGTGATGACGGCCGAGCTCGGCAAGAGCCAGTGCATCCAGATGCTGCTCTCGGGCACGGCCGCCGGCACGATGGGCGCGGCCTTCGTCGCGCGGCACGCCGACGCCCCGCGCGTGCTGGCGCTCGACGTCGGCGGCACGTCGGCTGACGTCTCGGTGATCGTCGACGGCCAGCCGAGCTACCGCTCGGGCGAGATGGTCGGCGAGTTCCCGATCTACATCCCGACGGTCTCGGTCACCTCGATCGGCGCGGGCGGCGGCTCGATCGCCGCGGTCGACGCCTTCGGCACGCTGACCGTCGGCCCGGAGAGCGCCGGCTCGACGCCGGGCCCCGCCTGCTACGGCCGCGGCGGCACGCGCCCGACGCTGACCGACGCCTTCGTGGTCTGCGGCTTCATGGGCCACAGCGAGCTCGGCTACAGCGCCGTCACCGTCGACCGCGCGAAGGCGGAGGCCGCGATGGAGCCGATCGCGAAGGCGCTTGGCCGCGACCTGCGCTCGGCCGCGGAGGCCGTGATCCAGGTCGCCGTGTCGGGGATGTATCGCGAGGTGAGCAAGCTCGCCGCGCACCAGGGCGTCGACCTGCGCGAGTTCAGCCTGCTCGCCTTCGGCGGCGGCGGCCCGATGACCGCCTGCCTGCTCGCGCGCGAGCTCGGCATGCCCTCGGTCCTCGTGCCCACCACGCCCGGCGTGCTCTCCGCGCTCGGCGGGCTGGTCGCGGACGTGAAGAACGACTTCATCCTCACGGTCTACGCGCCGCTCTCGGCCGAGACGCTGCCGCGCCTGCGCGAGGGATTCGCCGCGCTGGCGCGCGAGGCCGAGGCGTGGCTGCGCGACCGGCAGGGCCATCGCGGCGCGCCGCGCCTCGTGGCCTCCGCCGACCTGCGCTACCACGGCCAGAGCTTCGAGATCGAGACGCCCATCGACCTCGCATGGATCGAGGCCGGGGACGTGGCGCGCATCAGGGACGCGTTCCATCGCGAGCACGAGCGCATCTACGGCCACGCGGACCGCGAGGCGCGCGTCGATGCCGTCGCGCTGCGCATGATCGTCGTCGGCGAGAGCGCCAAGCCGTCCCTGCCGGTGCAGGAGCGGCGCGAGGGCCGCGCGGCGCCGCAGGCGGAGATCGAGGTCCTGCTGGACGGCGCGCCGCGGCGCGTGGCGCTCCACCGCCGCGCCGAACTCGTCCATGGCACGACCTTCGACGGCCCCTGCGTGATCGCGCAGGACGACACCACGACGATCGTGCCGGACGGCTATGCCGGCGCGGTCGACCGTTTCGGCAACCTCATCCTGGCGCGCGGGAGCTGAGCCCATGGCGATCGACCCGGTCACCCTCCAGGTGCTCGCCAACCACGCGCAGGCCGCGGCGGAGGCGATGGCCTTCACGCTGTTCCGCACCGCGCACTCGACCTTCGTCAAGGAGACGGAGGACTTCACCTCCGGCCTGACGACGCCCGACGGCATGACCTTCGCCTCGCCGCGCGACCTCGGCGCGACCTGGTTCATCGGGCTCGACTACGGCAACGCGATCCGGATGGTGGAGGACTACAGGCCCGGCGACGTCTGCATCACCAACGACCCCTACTCGGGATATGTCTGCACGCACACGCCGGACCTCCACATCTGGAAGCCCATCTTCTGGGAGGACGAGGTCGTCGCCTTCGCGGTCGGGCACATCCACAACACGGATGTCGGCGGCGCGGTGCCTGCGTCGCTGTCGCGCCAGCTCACCGAGGTCCACCAGGAGGGGATCCGCATCCCGCCCAGCAAGATCTACGAGGCGGGCAAGCTCAACAAGACGCTGCTCGACGTCATGCTGACCAACGTGCGCATGCCCGAGCAGAACTGGGGCGACTTCAAGGCCCAGCTCGCCTCGGTCGCCACCGGCGAGCGCAAGGTCCACGACATGATCCGGCGCTTCGGCGTCGACACGTTCAGGCAGGGCATCAAGGACCTGCTCGACCTCGGCGAGCGCCGCGCGCGCGCCGTGCTCGGGAAGATCCCCGACGGCGACTACCACTTCGTCGACTACCTCGACGAGGACGGCCCGGGCGGCGTGCCCGTGCGCCTCGAGCTCACGCTCCGGATCCGCGGCGAGGAATGCGTCCTCGACTTCACCGGCTCCGACCCGCAGCTGCACTCCTCGCTCAACGTGCCGACCGGCGGCGCGGAGCGCCACATCCTGCTGATGGTCGGATACACCTACTCGCTCTACACGATCGACGAGACGCTGCCGCTCAACGGCGGAATCACGCGCCCCGCGCGCTGCATCATCCCCGAGGGCTCGGTGCTCAACCCGAAGTTCCCGGCGGCGGTCGGCATGCGCAGCCTCACCTGCGGGCGGCTGCAGAGCCTGATCATCGGCGCGTTCCAGGCCGCGATGCCGCAGGCCATGCCCGCCGGCCCGGGCTCGAGCGCCGGCATCATGAACGTCAAGACGATCGACGCGAAGACCGGCCGGCGCATCATGGCCTCGATCAACCCCATGACCGGCGGCGCGGGCGGCTCGTCCCTCGGCGACGGCGCCGACGGCTCGGGCGCCAATTCCTCGTTCCTCAAGAACACGCCGGTGGAGATCAACGAGGCCGAGGTGCCGATCAGGTTCCGGCGCTACGGCCTCGTGCGCGACAGCGGCGGCGCGGGCAAGGCGCGCGGCGGGCTCGCGACCGAGCTCGAGTTCCAGCTCTTCTCGCCCAACTCCGTCGTCACCGCGCGCAACCGCGACCGCACGCGCTTCAGCACCTGGGGCGCGATGCGCGGCGGGCCGGGCGCCACCTCGAGCTTCTGGCGCAATCCCGGCTCGAACCATGCCGAGGACCTCGGCAACACGGACGTGGTCAACCTCGATCCCGGCGACGTGATCCGCATCAAGGCGGCCGGCGGCGCCGGGTGGGGCGCGCCCTGGGAGCGCGACCCGGCGCTGGTCCTGCGCGACGTCGCGGAGGACAAGGTCTCGGTGGAGGGCGCGGCGCGCGACTACGGCGTCGTGCTGCGCGACGGCGCGGTCGACGAGGAGGCGACGAAGGCCGCGCGCGCGCGGCTCGCAGCCGAGGACGCCGCCCGGCCGCCCGCGCATTTCCGCTTCAACGCGGCGCGCGACGCCTACGAGCGGGAATGGGACGCGGCGAGCTACGCCGCGCTCGGCGCCGCGCTCGGCCTGCTGCCGGTCCACTGGCGGCATTTCGTGAAGCGACGGATCTTCGACCGCGTCGCGGCCATGCCCGCCTCGGCGCGCCGCGCCGATGGCGGCCACGTCGCCGCGATCTTCTCCGAGGTCGTCGCCAGCTTCCCCGAGCTGCGCCACATCCGGCCAGCGGCAGAGTAGGACGGACGACATGCAGATCGAGTTCACCGGCAGGACGGTCGTCGTCACGGGCGCCGCGCGCGGCATCGGCGCCGCGATCGCGCGGGGCTTCGCCGAGCGCGGGGCGAGGGTCTTCGCCTGCGACATGGCCGCCGACGCGCTGGCCGCGCTTGGCGGCGGCATCGAGGGCCGCGTCGTCGACGTCGCGGACGAGGCAGCGATGTCGGCCTTCGTGCGCGAGGCCGAGGCCGCGACGGGGCATGTCGACGTGCTCGTCCATGTCGCCGGCGGCGTGCGCGGCAAGCGCCAGATGCCGATCGAGCAGGTCTCATCGCGCGACTGGCTCGACATCTACGACGCCAACGTCATGGGCGCCTTCAACGCCGCGCGCGCCGTCGTGCCGGGCATGAAGCGCGCGGGCGGCGGCCGCATCGTCGTCATCGCCAGCCGCGCGGGCATGGGCGTGAGCCTCACGGGGATCCAGAGCTACGCCTCGGCCAAGGCCGCGCAGCTCGGCCTCGTGCGCCAGCTCGCCCACGAGCTCGGCCCGTCGAACATCACGGTCAACGCGGTCGCGCCGGGCTTCATGCCGACCTCGCCGGACTACGAGCGCCAGTGGCAGGGCTATGGAGAGGCCGGCCAGAAGGCGCTCGTCGAGCGCACGCCGATGCGCCGCCTTGGCAGGCCGGAGGAAATCGCCTACGCGGTGATGTTCCTCGCCTCGCCCTACGCGGGCTTCGTCAACGGGCAGGTCCTGCCGGTCACCGGCGGGCCCCAGGGCTGAACAGGTTCACCACGGAAACAGGAGGAGGCTTGCGATGAGAAAGACAACGCTTCGCGCGATCGCCATGGCGGCGGCGGTCGCCCTCGCACCGGCGCTCGCGTCGGGCCAGGGACGCTACGTCCACGCCAACAACTCGCCCTTCGACAACCTCGACCCGCACGCGGTGTTCGACGTCGGCCGTGCCGCGTCGCGCATCAACATGTACGACGGGCTCTACCGCTGGGTGGACAACCCGCCGAAGATGATCCCGTGGCTGGCGGAGAGCCACACGGTCTCGCCGGATGGGCTCACCTATACCTTCAAGCTGCGCAAGGGCGTGAAGTTCCACGACGGCTCCGAGATGACCTCGGCCGACGTGGTCTACACGATGGAGCGCATGCTCGCGATGAAGAAGGGGCCCGCCGGCCTCTTCCTCGGCTCGATCCTGCCGGGCACGACCCAGGCGCCGGACCCGCACACCGTCGTCTTCAAGCTCAAGGAGCCGTCGGCGATCTTCCTGTCGACGGTTCCGGAGATCCAGGTCGTCAACGCGAAGCTCGTCCAGCGCAACGTCAAGGACGGCGACCACGGCGAGGGCTGGCTCAGCCGCAATGGCGCGGGCACGGGCTCGTTCATGCTGCGCCGCCATGATCCCGCGGTCGGCTTCATCGCGACGCGCTTCAAGGACCATTTCCACGGCTGGGAAGCGGGCAAGAAGTGGTTCGACGAGATCGAGTTCCGCTCGGTGCTCGACGTCAACACGCGCGTCCTCGGCCTGATCAAGGGCGACTTCCACGGTACCGACGGCTACCTGCCCTACGACCAGATCGAGCGCCTGCGCAAGGAGTCGAACATCCAGATCCTCGAAGACGAGTCGATGCGCGTCTTCTACTTCGCCTTCAACATGTCCCGGCCGCCGTTCGACAACGTCCATTTCCGGCGCGCGCTCAACTACGCCTTCGACTACAACGGCTTCATCAACGACATCCTGAAGGGCTCGGTCGCCCGCAACCCCAGCCCCAACCCGAACAACCTCTGGGGCACGCCGAAGGACATCAAGGGCTACGAGTTCGACCTCGACAAGGCCAGGGCCGAGCTCGCCAAGGCCAACGTGCAGTTGCGCCCGATCACGATCAACCCGCTGGCGGGCTTCCCCGAGACGGAGCAGGCCGCGGTGCTCTTCGGCAACGCGCTGCGCAGGATCGGCATCGAGGCGCGCATCGAGGCCGCGCCGTGGAACATCGTGTCGGACCGCTTCCGCAACAAGGACACGATGCACGACATGGTCCCGCTCTGGAAGAGCACCTACTACGCGGATCCGAACAACTGGGTCGGCGAGCTCTTCACCACGCGCCACCATGGCGGCCGCAACACGACCTGGTACAGCAACGCCGAGCTCGACCGCATCACGGACGAGGCGCTGAAGATCACCGACCAGGACGAGCGCGCGAAGCTCTACGACAAGGCGATCCGCCACATCGTCGACGAGGCCGTCGGCATCTTCGTCTACAACACGAAGTGGTTCGGCCCCTACTCGAACAGGATCGGCGGCATCCGCTTCTCCCCCATCGGCAATGGGCAGGAGATGCGCTGGGCCTACTTCAAGTAACGAAAGGCGATCCCCTCCCTTGCCGCGACGCGGCGAGGGAGGGGATGATCCCCTGGCATGAAGCGCATCGCGATCGTCCTCTCGAGGCTGCTCTGGTTCGTCCCGACGTTGCTCGGGCTGATCGCGCTCGTCTTCTCGATCTCGCACATCATCCCGGCGGACCCGGTCCGCGTCATCGCGGGCGACCAGGCGACGGCCGAGCAGATCGACGCCCTGCGCACGAAGCTCGGCCTCGACCGGCCGCTCTGGGAGCAGTTCCTGTCCTATCTCGCCCGCGTCGCCCAGGGCGACCTCGGCATGAGCCTCTTCAGCCAGCGCCCGATCGTCGAGGACCTCATGGCGCGCCTGCCCGCGACGCTCGAGCTGGGCATCAGCGCGGTGCTGCTGGCGGTCAGCGTCGGCGTGCCACTCGGCGTCGTGAGCGCCGTGTACCGGAACTCCCCGCTCGACCACGTCGTGCGCGTCGTCTCCGTCTCGGGCCTCGCCATCGCCAGCTTCTGGCTCGCCATGGAACTCCAGCTCCTCTTCTCGATGAAGCTGGCCTGGACGCCCCTCTCCGGCAGGATCGCCGGCTTCCCCCCGGAGCCACGCTCGGGCTTCATGATCATCGACGCGCTCATGGACGGTGACCGCGAGGCGCTCGACAGCGCGCTGCGGCACCTGGCGCTGCCAACGCTGACGCTGGCCCTGCCCGCCGCCGCGCAGCTCGTGCGCCTGACGCGCGCGGGCGTGCTCGAGGTCATCAACTCCAACCACGTGCTCTACCAGCGCGCGATGGGCTTCCCGGCGCGCGTGATCGTCTGGAAGTACGTGCTGCGCGCCGCCATGACGGCGACGGTGACGCAGATCGGCCTGATCTTCGGCGTCTACGTGCTCGCGGGCGCGATCGTGGTCGAGACGGTCTTCGACTGGCCCGGCATCGGGCTCTTCGCGGTCAACTCGATCCTGCGCTCGGACTACAACGGCATCGTCGGCTTCACGATCTGGGCCGGCCTCATCTTCATCGTGGTGAACCTGGTCGTCGACCTGGTCCACAGCTTCATCGACCCTCGGATCGTGCGATGAGCGCGCCCCGCTTCGCCGTCCTGCGCCGCTTCCTGCGCGACCGCGCTTCCTTCCTCGGGGCGCTGATCGTCCTCGGCCTCGTGCTCTGCGCCATCCTGGCGCCCGTGATCGCCCCGCATCCCAACGACATCCACGACTTCCACACCGCCAACCGCCTCAAGCCGCCAAGCTGGACCAACCCGTTCGGCACGGACCGCATGGGCAGCGACCTGCTCTCGCGCATGCTCTTCGGCGCGCGCACGACGCTCACGATCTGCGTCATCGCCGTCGGCATCGCCTGCATCGTCGGCATCCCGATCGGGCTGGTCGCGGGCTACTACCGCGGCTGGGTGTCGGAGATGCTGATGCGCATCGCCGAGATCTTCCTGTCCGTTCCGCAGATCGTGCTCGCGATCGCCATCTCCCAGACGCTCGGGCCCTCGATCGAGAACGTCGTGCTGTCGCTCGCGGCGTCGTTCTGGCCCTTCTGGGCGCGCCTTGCGTATGCCGAGACGCGCTCGGTCAAGAACGAGGTCTTCGTCGAATCCGCGGTCGCGCTGGGCTGCTCGGCGCCGCGCGTGATGCTGCTGCACATCCTGCCGAACATCGCCTCGCCGCTGATCGTACGCACCTCGATCGGCATGGGCGTCACCATCCTCAACGCCGCCGTGCTCGGCTTCCTCGGCCTCGGCGCGCCGCCCACGACGCCGGAATGGGGCAGGATGATCAACGAGGCGCGCGAGTTCCTGCCCGAGGCCTGGTGGTACGTGACCTTCCCGGGCCTCGCGATCTTCTTCGTCGTGATGGGCTTCAACCTGCTTGGCGACGGCCTGCGCGACATACTCGACCCGCGCATCCGCCGCGGGGCGGCCCGCCGTGGCTGAGCCCCTCCTCTCCGTCCGCGAGCTCTCGCTCAGCTACCGCGTCGAGGCGGGCCTCGCCCGCGTGCTCGACGGCGTCAGCCTCTCGGTCGGCGCGGGCGAGATCGTCGGCCTCGTCGGCGAGTCCGGCTGCGGCAAGTCCACGCTCGGCCGCGCCGTCCTCGGCGCGCTGCCCCGCGGCAGCGTGGAGATCCATGGCGGCGCGGTGACGTTCCGCGGCCGCGACCTGCTCGCCATGCCCGAGGCCGAGGCCGCGCGCGAGATCCGCGGTCGCGCCATCACCCTCGTGCCGCAGGATCCCTTCACCTCCTTCAACCCGCTCTTCACGATCGGCACGCAGGTCCGCGACCTCGCGCGCTTCAAGCGCCCGGACCTCGCGAAGGCGAGGCGCGAGGCGCGCATCCTGGAGCTGCTCGACGCGGTCCAGCTGCCGCAGCCGCGCCAGATCCTCGACAAGTACCCGCACGAGGTCTCGGGCGGGCAGCGCCAGCGCCTGATGATCGCGATGGCGCTGCTGCCCGACCCGGCGATGATCGTCGCCGACGAGCCGACCACCGCGCTCGACGTGACGATCCAGGCGCAGATCCTCGGCCTGCTGCGCCGCCTCGCCAACGAGCATGGCTGCGCGGTGCTCTTCACGACCCACGACCTCGGCGCGGCCTACGAGATCTGCGACTCCATCGCGGTCATGTATGCCGGCCAGAACGCCGAGGCCGCGCCGGTCGCGGACTTCTTCGACCGGCCGCGCCATCCCTACACGCGCGCGCTGCTCGGCAGCCTGCTCGACGGCAGCGGCCGGCTCCAGGGCATCCCCGGCGAGGTGCCCAGCCTCGTCACGCCCCCCGCGGGATGCCGCTTCGCGTCGCGCTGCGGGCGCGCGATCGACGCCTGCCGCGAGCGGCGTCCCGCCTTCGCGGATGCCGGCGGCGGCCACCTCCTCGCCTGCCACAATCCCGGGGAGCCCGCCGATGGCTGAGGCACAGGCGCCGATCCTCGAGGTCCGGGGCCTCGGCAAGAGCTTCGACGTCCACGGCAGCTTCGGGCGCGTCAAGGCGCGGCTCCGGGCGGTCGACGACGTCAGCTTCTCGCTGGCCCGTGGCGAGGTGCTCGGCCTCGTCGGCGAATCAGGCTGCGGCAAGTCCACGCTCGGCAAGACGATCATGGGCATCCACGAGCCGACCGCGGGCGAGGTGCTCTTCGAGGGCAAGCGCATCGCGGGCGGCGGGTTCCGGCGCGACAATGCCATGCGCGCGCGCGTCCAGTACGCCTACCAGGATCCCGGCGCCTCGCTCGACCCGCGCTGGAAGCTGCGCGACTCCCTGCACGAGCCGCTGGTGGTCCACACGGACTGGCCGCGCGCGCGCCGCGACGAGCACGTGCGCGAGATCGTGCGCCTCGTGGGCCTGCCGGAGACGCATCTCGACCTCTACCCGCACGAGATCTCCGGCGGCCAGCAGCGGCGCGTCGGCCTCGCCCGCATCCTGACGCTGCGCCCCGAGGTCGTGGTGCTGGACGAGCCGACCTCGGGCCTCGACGTCTCCGTGCAGGCGACCGTGCTGACGCTGTTCCGCGACCTGCAGCGCGAGTTCGGCCTGACCTACATCCTCGTCAGCCACGACCTCGCCGTGGTGCGCACGATGTGCGACCGCGTGGCGGTGATGTATCTCGGGCGGATCGTCGAGATCGGGCCGACGGAGGAGATCTTCGCGCGACCGCAGCACCCCTACACGCGATCGCTGCTGGCGGCCACCCCGCGCATCGGCGGGCCGCGCATCGCGCGCGACTTCGCGCTCGGCGGCGAACCGCCGGATCCCGCGAACCTGCCCTCGGGCTGCCGCTTCCGCACGCGCTGCACCAAGGCGCAGCCCGGCTGCGCGGCGAGCGAGCCCGCGCTGCTCGAGGCCGGCGGCACGCGCGCGGCCTGCTTCCACCCGGGCTGAGGCGCGCGGGTCCTCAGCCGAAGCCGTAGAGCGTCGCCGGGTTGTCGACGAGCACGCGCCGCGCGGTGGCGTCGTCGCCCGCCCACTCGACGAAGCGGTCGAGCAGCACGGAGATGTCGGGCTTCACGGCCTCGGTCGGGTGCGGCCAGTCGGTCGCCCAGAGCATCCGCTCCGGCGCGAGGCGCAGGAACGCGCGGGTGAGCGCGCCGACATCCGCGTAGCCGGGCGGCCCGGAGCGCGAGAAATGGTAGCCGGCGCTCAGCTTCACCCATGTCCGGCCGCGCTCGACGAGCCCCGCCGCGACGGCGAAGGCCGGATGCGCCGCGCCATCGGGATGCGGGATGCGCCCGAAATGGTCTAGGACCATGGTCACGGGCAGCGCTTGAAGCCGCGGCGCCGCGTCGACGAGCAGGTCGGGATCGAGGTGGAGCTGCAGGTGCCAGCCCATCTCGTCCACGCGCGCCGCCAGGCGCTCGAGGCGCGCGACGTTGCCGCGCGACGGGCCCACGGCCTGCAGCCGGACGCCCACGACGCCGCCGCGGCCAAGCGCGGCGAGGTCGGACTTGTCCTCGTCGCCGGAGACCACGGCGATCGCCCGCGCGCGCCCCGCGCCGAGGCGCGCGACCGCGTCGAGCGTGCAGGCATTGTCGGTCCCGTAGACCGAGGGCTGGATGACGACGCTGCGCGCGAAGCCGATCCGCGCCCGGAAGGCGGCGTAGTCGTCCGCCGTCGCGTCGCCCGGGCGGTACTGCGCGCCGGGCACGAGCGGGAACCGCCCGTCATAGACGTGGTGGTGGCAATCCGTGGCCCCCGGCGGCGCGCGATGCGCCGGCGCCGAGGGACGAGGCAGCCAGCCCTCGCTCATGGCGCGAAGGGCGCGGGGTCGATGAAGCGCCGCACCACGTTGGTCATCATGCGCGTGAGCAGGTTGTCGTAGCCGTCGATCGGCAGCGCGCCGACGAAGTTCATCGACCCGACCGAGAAGACCGCGCCACCCGCGGGCGTCTCGAAGAACACCATGTCGGAGCGGATGAGGTCCTCGAGCGGCGCGGGCCAGAGGAAGCCGAGGCGATCCTCGTTCACCGGCTTGAACTGCGGGTGGTCGACGACGGCGCTCGCCACGATCAGCGCGTGGCGCGGCGAACCGAGCCGCGGGTCCCAGCGGTCGAGTTCGTGCCCGGCCGCGCCGCCGCCCATGAAGCCGCGCTCGCCGATCTGCGTGCCTGGCCGCAGTTCGCCCTCCAGCCCCTCCCGCAGGAAGGCCACGCGCGGGTCCGCGACCGCATCGTTCACGGTGTAGGGGAAGCCGAGATAGATGCCCTGCGCCGAGAACCCGTTGCCGACGAGCTTCTGCGCTGGGCGGCCGATCTTGCGCCACAGCCCGCCATAGGAGCCGTCGAAGGCGTGGTAGCTCTCGCCGACCTCGGTCGCCCAGGTGCGGATGCCGTTCTCCGCGCGCCTTATCTCGAGCGCCCAGGGCGCCTGCTTGTTGAAGACGGTCTTCCAGTAGAAGCCGTTGCCGCCGAGATACATGAGCCTCCCGCCGCGCGCGAGGTGCCCCTCGAGCCCGTCGAGCATCTCGGTCGTGTAGTACTCGGGATGCTGGCAGCAGATCACGAGGCTGTAGGGCTCGAGCAGCGCCGCGCCCTCCGCGTGCAGGTCGTGGTCGGTGACCACGTCGTGCGGGATGCCCTTGCGGGTCAGCCAGTCGACCACGTAGCTGTCGACATTGACCCAGTAGGCGCCGGATCCGTACTCCGCGGGATCCATCATCTCGAAATGGTTCACGCGCTTGTCGATCATCGGCCGCGCCATGCTGGCCATGGAGACGCCGCTGCCGTCGCTATGGAAGTTGTAGGGCGACAGGCCGAGTTCCGGGTTCTCGTCGGGCGTGTGCGTGATCGCGCCCCATTCGAGCGCGCGCGCGCGGTTGTTGCGCCCCCAGCCCGGCCGCACGTAGTTGCCGTAGACATGGTAGGTGACGGTCGGCAGCAGGATCGCGACCTTCGCCTTCGGGGCGTCCGCGGCCGGGCGCACGACGAAGGGCACGTTGTCGAAGCCGTTCGCGCTCTTCAGGTGGACGGCGTAGATGCCCGAGGGCCAGTCCGCGGGGATCTTGAACTCGAGCGCCGGCGTCCAGCCGACATCGCCGATGTCGTCGTCGTGGAAATGGATCGCGCCCCACTCCGCCGGCGCATGGGTCCAGCGATGCTCCG
This sequence comes from Pseudomonadota bacterium, assembly GCA_041178225.1. Classification (GTDB taxonomy): domain Bacteria; phylum Pseudomonadota; class Alphaproteobacteria; order CACIAM-22H2; family CACIAM-22H2; genus CAIOSQ01. The sequence continues at coordinate 59,943 of JBEGVV010000024.1, forward strand.
CGCCGGACCAGTTCGAGCCGGTCATGGCGCGCGTGGGCATGTTCTCCACCGTGCCGGAGAAGCCGTGCGGCCCGATATCCGCGACGTCCAGCGTCGGGATGCCGATGGAGAAGTCCCAGCAGGCGACGAGGCCGGGTGCCGTGCCGCGCGGCGTCGCGCCGCGCTGGGACGCGAGCGCGTCCTCCGCGCGGGGACCCGCCCAGATGCAGGGCCGCTCGACCTTGCCGTTGTAGTGGTGCGACGGCTTGCCCGTCGCATCGGCGGCGGCGAGCGCGGCGATCGTCGCGCGGCCGACGCCCGGCGCCGGCGCGGCGTGCAGCGCGACCGAGGCGGACCCGGCATCGGCGAAGCCGGGATGCGCCTCGCGCGGCCGCTGGCCGACCGAGAGCGTGCCGGCCGCCGGGTCGATCACGAGGAAGACGTCATACCAGGCGCGCTCGACGAGGACCTTGCCCGTGGCGACGCGGGTCGCGCCTGACCCGTCCTCCATGCGGGCGACGACGCCATCGGCGTCGATCTCCAGCGAGAGCAGCGCGCCCCCGGCGCCGCGCCAGCTCGCGACCACCTGCCGACCCCGCGCCGGGGTGGTCGGCCAGATCGTGGCGCAGAGCACGAGGCCGCGCGCGCAGCCGGAAAGGTCGAGGAGCGGGATGCGCGCCCAGGACCCGAGATGCGTCTTCTGGTCGAGGCCGGGATGCGTGCCCGCCAGCGGATGCGGCATCGCGACCTCGCGATAGCCGGGCCCGCGGGGATTGGGGTCGCCGCAGATGATCCGCGCGAAGCGTGCCTCGAACGGCGCGTCCCCGGCCGAGCTCACCATCAGGCGGATCGACTCGCCCGGCTTCGCGCTCCAGCGGTCCACGTAACCCAGCAACGGATGCATCTCTTCCCTCCGGCTCCCTCGCGCGGCGCGGCGCCGCTCCCTTTCCCGCATCTTGCCACGGCGCGCGTCCCCGCCCAGAGTGGAACTTCGGATGGACGGGGCGCAGTGCCCCGGTCCGGCGGGGACAAGCAGAGGGGAGACAACGAGATGATTCGATCCACCACGGGCCTGCGCATGCTCGCGCTCGCCGGAACCGCGCTGTTCGGCATGGCGGGGACCGCCGCCGCGCAGGGCTTCGAGTGCCCGCGCAAGGGCGGCGACCTCGTGTTCGGCCTCGAGGCGCGCGTCGCGACGCTCGACCAGCACGCGACCAACGCCGCGGCGCCGCGCAACGTCACCATGAACATCTTCGAGTCTCTGCTGACGCGCGACGAGGGGATGAACCCGATGCTCGAGCTTGCGGAGTCCGTCTCCGAGAGCACCGACAAGCTCACCTACACCTTCAAGCTCAGGCAGGGCGCCCGCTTCCACAACGGCAAGCTCCTGACCGCGGACGACGTGGTCGCGTCGTTCAACCGCTACAAGCGCCTCGGCATCGACCGCTCGATCCTCGACCAGATCGCGAAGTGGGAGGCCGCCGACGCCTCGACCTTCGTCGTCACGCTCAAGGAGCCGCGCCCGATCTTCATGGAGACGTTCTCGGCCTTCACCACGCCGATCGTCATCATCCCGAAGGAGCACGAGGACGCCGGCCCGCAGCAGCTGCCGATCATCGGCACCGGGCCCTTCCAGCTCGTCGAGTTCGTGGCCGACAGCCACGTCAAGCTCAAGCGCTTCGACGGCTACAAGGCCGACACCCGCCACAAGGACGTCGTGGGCTTCGGCGGCTCCAAGACCGCCTGCCTCGACACGGTCACCTTCCGCATGATGACCGAGCCCGCGGCGCGCATCGCGGCGCTCGAGGCCGGCGAGATCCATGGCTCCGAGGACGTGCCGACGCTCATGCAGAAGCGGCTGGCGTCCAACGCGAACATCAAGCAGGCCAACCTGAACAGCTTCTGGCTGCACGTCACCTACCCGAACTTCTCCTTCCCGCCGACGGACAACGTGAAGTTCCGCCAGGCCGTCCAGGCCGCGATGGACATGGAGGAGATCATGGAGGCCGCGAGCGACGGCAACTTCAAGCTCCACCACGCCCTGCAGTTCAACGGCAGCGCCTACTACTCCGACGTCGGCAAGGAGCTCTACAACCAGAAGAACAAGGACAAGGCCAGGAAGCTGCTCCAGGAGGCCGGGTACAAGGGCGAGAAGGTGACGCTGCTCACCAACCGAGAGTACCAGAGCATGTACAACACCTCGGTCGTGATGGCCGAGCAGATGAAGGCCGTCGGCATCAACGCCGAGCTGCTGATCCTCGACTGGCCCGCCGCGCTCGACATGAGCATGAAGAGGAACGACGGCTGGAACTTCTTCTTCACCGGCTGGATCACGGTGACGGCCTCGGGCGGCCAGCAGTCGCTGCGCTTCCTCGTCGAGCCGACCAACGTGCACCGGCCCAAGGACAACAAGACGAACCCGGAGTTCAAGCGGCTCTTCGACTCGATCGGCGCGACCGCGTCGCTCGACGATCGCAAGGCCGCCTTCGCCGCGGCACAGCGCATCGCCTACGACGACGTCATGGTGATCCCGATGGGCACGCTGCCCAAGGGCCAGGCCGTGCGCGCGAACGTCGAGAACTTCAAGCCTTACTACATCCCGCGCATGTCCAACGTCTGGCTCAGGAACTGACGAACGACAAGGACGGTCCCTCCCCGCCGGCACCACCGGCGGGGAGGGTTCCGGCCGCGAGGCGCGCGCGATGAACGAACGACCCAACCGCCCGCGCTTCCCCGGGGAAGGCGTTCCCCGCGAGCGGATACTGGCCGACCTCGCCGCCATGCAGGCTGGCGACGTCCCGGCCCATGGGTCGAGGAACCTGCGCCCGAACTACTACGTCGACGACGAGATCCTCGCGCTGATCGACGAGGTCTCCGCAAGGGTCGCGGAACAGAACGTCCTCTACGCCGGCAGCTCCTATCCCAGCATCGCGCGCATCGAGGCCGAGCTCGTCGAGATGGGCCTCGACCTGTTCGGCGCGCCGGTCGACGCCGCCGGCACCGTCACCACGGGCGGCAGCGAGAGCAACTTCCTCGCGGTGAAGGCCGCGCGCGACCTCTTCGCCGCGCGCCGCGGCGGCGCAGGCGGCAGGCCAGAGCTCGTCCTCGCCCATACCGCGCATCCCTCCTTCGAGAAGGCCGCGCATTTCCTCGGCGTGCGCACCCGCCGCGCGAGCCGCAGCGTCGGCTTCGCCGCGGACGTCGAGGCGATGGCCGCGATGGCCGGGCCCGACACGATCATGATGGTGGGCTCCGCCCCGCCGGCCGCCTACGGGCAGGCCGACCCGATCCGCGAGCTCGCCACGATCGCGGCGCGCCACGGCATCTGGTTCCACGTCGATTCCTGCATGGGCGGGTTCTTCCTGCCCTTCGCGCGCGAACTCGGCGAGCCGGTGCCGGACTTCGACTTCCGCGTGCCAGGCGTGTGGTCGCTTTCCGCCGACCTGCACAAGTTCGGCTACGCGCCCAAGGGCGCCTCGCTGCTCCTGCTCGCCGACCGCGCGCATCTCGCCTTCCAGGAATACCGCTTCGAGGACTGGCCCTGGGGCCTCTACGCCACCGCCGGCTTCTCCGGCTCGCGCCCCGCGGCGCCGGTGGTCGCGGCATGGAGCGTGATGCGCCGCCTCGGCAGGCGCGGCTACCTCGACGTCACGCGCCGTACCCTCGCCGTGAAGCACCGGCTCATGGACGGCGTGCGCGCCATCCCCGGCCTCGGCGTCGTCGGCCGGCCCGACGCCGCGCATTTCTTCGTCTTCGGCGATGGCCTCGACGCCTACGCCGTGGAGGAAGGCCTCTCGGCGCGTGGATGGGCGCTCGCGCGCGCGCGGCTGCCGGATTCCTTCCAGGTCTGGCCGGGCATCCCGCACGAGCAGAGCGCGGGCGAGTTCCTCGCTGACCTCGCCGAGGTCGCGGCGCAGGTGCGCGAGGCGGGCACGCGCTCGGCCGATCGCGCGGCGGTCTACGCGCGCTGAGCGCCGCCTAGGCGCCGATCTCCGCGAAGAGCCGGCCCCAGCCGCGGACGCGTCGCGCATCGACGCCGGCTCGGCGCAGGCTGCCCCAGAGCGCGGTCGCGACGCTGTCCAGCACGAGGACGCCGAGTTCGCGCTCCAGCGCCTCGACGACCGGCGCGCCCCGCATGTTCGTGCACAGCACGACGACGGCCTGCGGGCGCGCCTTCGCGACCTCGCGCACGAGGCCCGCGATCGTCTCCCCGGAATACTCGGAGAAGGAGAAGTTGCCGCGGTCGCGCAGGTGCCGCTCCGCGACGCACTCGAAGCCCTCGCGCGCGAGGTTCGGCAGGATCCGCTCCTGGATCTCGTCGAGATAGGGCGTCACCAGCCCGTAGCGCGTCACGCCCGCGAGGCGGAAGATCTCCGCCAGCGCGAGGACCGAGGTCGTCGCGCCTATCCCCGTGCGCGCCTCGATCGCGGCGCAGAGCGCGCGGTCGCGGTCGAGCCCGAGCCAGCTCGCCGAGGTGCCGTTCCACGCGATCGAGGCAACGCGCGCGTCGGCGAGCAGGTCGCAGGCGGCGAGGATGGGCTCGAGGTCGAACTGGCCGAGAGCCTGGTCGCGCATCGAGATCTCGGTCACGCGGAAGCGCGCGAAATGCGCGGTGACGTCGGGCAGGCCAGAGAGCATCGCCGCGGTGACCGGCTCGAGCACCGTGTTCGATGACGGCGTCAGCATGCCAAGGAGCGTGCGCGGGCCCGGCGCCATGCCTCAGCCCTTGCCGCCGCCATCGCCGCGCAGCGCCGCGGCGAGCGCGTCGCCGATGCCGGTGCTCTCGCGCCCCGCGGGCGCGGCGAATGCCCCAGTCCGCGCCTTCGCGGCGCCGAGCCGGACCAGCGCCTCGGCCTGGCGGAAGGCGGCGGCCACGCCCTCGACGACCGGCACGACGCAGCGGGGCTGCAGGCGCGGCCCCGCCCCGGCCATGACCGCGCCGCTGATCACCGCCACCTCGATGCCGTCGCGCTCGGCCATGTCGTTGATCGCGTCGGCGACCTGTGCGTCGACCGCGAGCGCGCCCTCGGGCGTGTAGACCGCGCGCGAGTCGACGACGCGCCACGCCGCGAGCCGCGCGCCAAAGCCGTGCCCCTCGATCAGCGTGCGGTAGAGGGCCATCGAGCGCGCGTCGAAGGTGACGAAGCCGAAGCGGCCGCCGAGCTGGCGCGCGGTCAGCAGCGCCGCCTCGGTCATCGCGACGACCGGGATGGGCAGCAGCTCGCGCCCGGCGCGCAGGCCCGTGTCCCAGGAGACGGCGACCAGCACCGCGTCGCAGCCCGGCGCGTGCCGCGCCATGAGCTCCACGGCAGCGTGCTCGCCAATGGCCATCTCGGTCCACGTCCCGATCACCCGGCCGCCGAAGCTGCCCGTGGCCTCGACGATCTCGGTGCCCGGCGAGGCCATGGCGCGCACGGCATCCGCCACGCGCCGGGTGACGAACTCCGACGTGTTGGCGTTGAGGACCAGCAGCCGCACGCGGGCGCCCTGCCGCTCAGCCCTTGGGCATCGCGAAGGGCGCCAGCGCCTCGTAGGCCCGCGCCGCGCGCAGCACCAGCGCGTCGGCGTAGCGCGCGCCAACGACCTGAAGCCCGATCGGCAGGCCCGCGGAGGTGAAGCCGCAGGGCACGCTCGCGGCCGGGTGGCCGGTGAAGTTGAACGGGAAGTGGAACGGGGCCCAGTCGAGCCACTCCTTCATCCCGCTGCCCGGTGGCACCTCGTGGCCGACCTCGAAGGCCGGCACGGAGAGGCTGGGCGTCAGCAGGAGGTCATGGCTCTCCATGAACGCGTTCATCCTGCGCCCCAGCGCGTCGCGCGCGCCCCAGGCGCGCAGCAGCTCCATGCCCGTCGTGGTCCGGCCACGCGCGGAGAAGCGCACGTAGCCGGGATCCATCAGCGAGCGCTTCTCCGGCGCGACGGACTCCACGGTCAGCGCCATGTTGGTGACGTAGAAGAGCTCCATCGGCTCGCGGCAATCCTCGATGCCGGGATCCACCTCCTCGACGATCGCGCCGAGCTCGGCGAAGCGATGCGCCGCGGCGCGGACCGCGGCCGCGATCTCCGGGTCGACGTTGCGCACGTAGCCGAGCGTCGGGCTGTAGGCGACGCGCAGGCCGCGCACCCCGGCCTCGAGGCCGACGCGGTAGTCGCGGACATCGGGCGGCGGCGCGAGCCAGTCGCGCGCGTCGGGCCGCGCCATGACGGAGAGCATCAGCGCCGCGTCCTCGACCGTGCGCGTCAGCGGCCCGGTATGCGACTGCATCGGCAGGGCGCCATAGGGCCAGGCCGGGACGCGGGCATAGGTGGGCTTGAGGCCGAACACGCCGCAGAAGGTCGCGGGCATGCGCACCGAGCCGGCGCCGTCGGACCCGTGGTGCAGGAAGCCCATGTTGAGGGCGGCGCAGACGCCCGCGCCGCTGCTCGAGCCGCCGGCGGTCTTGCTGCGGTCCCAGGGATTGCGCGTGAGGCCGGTCAGCGGCGAATCGCTCGTCCCCTTCCATCCGAATTCCGGCATCGTCGTCTTGCCGAGCAGGATCGCGCCCTCCTCGCGCAGCCGCGCGACCGCGGGCGCGTCGTCGGGGGCGACCTCGTCGGGCGAGGTGGTGCGCGAGCCGCGCCGCCAGCCCCAGCCCTTCACCGGCCACTGGTCCTTGATGGTCGTCGGGATGCCGTCGACGAGGCCAGCCGGCCTCCCCTTCGCCCATCGCGCCTCGGACGCCCGCGCGGCCTCGAGCGCTTCCTCGGGCTTCAGCACGCAGAAGGCGTTGTGCGCGGGATCGAGGGCGCCGATGCGGTCGTAGACCGACTTCGTCACCTCGACGGGCGAGAGCTTCCTCGCCCGGTACAGCCGCAGCAGCTCGGCGGCGGTCAGCGTCGCGATGTCCATGGCATCCCCCTTCCCCTCAAGCGAAAGGGGCCGGCGCTTGCGCGCCGGCCCCCGTCTGCCGTCTCACCTCTTCTCGACGTTCCAGGCCACGAACAGAAGGGCCTCTGGCACGCCGACGAGGCTCTTGCGCCACGCCACCGGGGCCGTGAACTGCCCGGTGTTCACGTAGTGGAAGTGCTCGTAGAAGCGCTTCTGAAGGCCGTCGGTGGCCTTCATCTGCTCCTCCTTGCTGCCAGCGGCGACGAAGTCCGCGCGCAGCTTCTCGGTCTGCTCGTCGCACGGCCAGCCGAACCAGTTCTTCTTGTCGCAGGACGAGACGAGCGGCGCGTTGGTGATCGGGCTCGCCATCGGGATGCCCGTCCACCAGGTCGGGAAGATGTGCCAGCCGCGTGAGCCGGGCCCGGGCGCGTCCTGCACCGTGCGACGGCTGGTGAGCGTGCTCCAGTCGAGCGCCTCGAGCTTCGCCTTCACGCCGGCTTCCTTCAGCTTCTCGACGATCACCAGCGAGTTCTGGCCGATCAGCTGCTGGTCGGTCGGGTGGAGGACGATGATCTCCTCGCCCTTGTAGCCGGCCTCGGCGAAGAGCTGCTTCGCCTTCGCCACGTTCGCCTTCCTGTGGCCCTCCGAGTACTTCTGGTTCTCGAACGGCGCGTTGCACATGAAGATCGAGTAGCAGTTCTGCTGGAAGTCCTTGTTGCCGACCATCGCGGCGAGGAACTCCTCCTGGTCGACCAGCAGCGTCAGCGCCTCGCGCGCCTTCACGTTGTTGAAGGGCGGGTGCAGGTGGTTCGGGCGCAGGTGGCCCATCTTGCCCAGCTTGTCGAGGACCTTCACGACGATGTTCTGGTCCTTCTGCAGCAGCGGCAGCAGGTCGTAGGTCGGCTGCTCGAAGGCATCGACCTCGCCCTTCAGCAGGGCCTGCGTCGCGGTGTTCGGGTCGGGCAGGTAGACCCACTCGACCTTGTCGACCTTGGCGACCTTGGCGCCGGCGAAGCCGTCGGAGGGCTCGCTGCGGGGCTTGTAGTCCTTGAACGGGCGGTAGACGACCTTGCTGCCCGCGACCCACTCGTTGGCCGCGAAGACGAACGGGCCGGAGCCGACCTGCTCCTTGACCTGCTCGAACGGGTCGGTCATCGCGTCCTTCTCGCGCATGATGAAGGGCGGCAGCGCCGGGTCGGCGAGCATGTCGATGACGGCGCCGAACTTCTCCTTGAGCACGAGCTCGAAGGACAGCTCGTCGGTCGCCACGATCGACGCGACGCGCGACATCATCGGGCCGCCGCGGGTCGGCAGCTTGCCCCAGCGCACCAGCGAGGCGACCGCGTCCTTCGCGGTGACGGGCGTGCCGTCGTGCCACTTCATGCCGGCGCGCAGCTTGAAGTTCCACTTCATGCCGTCGGGGCTGCGCGACCAGGTGTCGACCATCTGCGGCCGGGCCACGAGCTTGCTGTCCAGCGCGAACAGCGTGTCGTAGATCATGTAGCCGTGGTTGACGGTGATCGCGGCCGTCGTCCAGATCGGATCGAGGTTCTTGAGGTCGGCCTGCGGCACGAGGCGCAGCACCTTCTCCTGCGCCTGCGCGGCGCCGGAAATGGCGAGCACCGCGGCACCTGCGGCGAGCCATGACTTCCACTGCTTCATGTTTCCCTCCTTGTGAAACTCCCTGAGGGACGAATATTGCCCCGCTTGAAGCCCCGCGGCAAACCATGCCTTACTTGGAACGCAGGGAGCCGGGGCCGGTCGCGCAAGCGCCGAGCGCGCCGGCATGCAGGGAGCGGGAGCAGTCCGGGGTGTTCGCCTACGTCATCAGACGAACGATAGCGACCGTGCCGGTCGTGGCGATCGTGGCGGTCTTCGTGTTCTCGCTGCTCTACGTCACGCCGGGCGACCCGGCCGCCGTCATCGCGGGCGACCTCGCCACGGCGGAGGACATCGCGCGGATCCGCGCGCGCCTCGGCCTCGACGAGCCCTTCCTCGTCCGCTTCGGGCAATGGGCCTGGGCGGCCATCGGCGGGGACCTCGGCGTCTCGATCTTCACCAACCAGCCCGTGACGCGGATGATCCAGCAGCGCATCGAGCCGACGCTGATGCTGAGCCTGTGCACCCTCGTCATCACCGTCGTGCTCGCCGTGCCGATGGGCGTCGTCGCCGCGTGGAAGGCCGGCACGTGGATCGACCGCGCGATCATGGCCTTCGCTGTGCTCGGCTTCTCCGTCCCGGTCTTCGTGCTCGCCTACCTGCTGATCCTCGGCTTCTCGATCGAGCTCGAGTGGCTTCCGGTGCAGGGCTACACCCCGCTCTCCGCCGGGATCGGCCCGTTCCTGCGCAGCATGACCCTGCCCGCGCTGGCGCTGGGCATCGTCTACATGGCGCTGATCGCCCGCATCACGCGCGCCAGCATGCTCGAGGTGATGGCGCAGGACTACATCCGCACGGCCGAGGCCAAGGGCCTGTTCCAGAACGAGGTGCTGCTCGGCCACGCGCTCAAGAACGCCGCCGTCCCCATCGTCACGGTGATCGGCATCGGCATAGCGCTGCTGATCTCGGGCGTGGTCGTGACCGAGACGGTCTTCGCGATCCCCGGCCTGGGACGGCTCACGGTCGACGCGATCCTGCGCCGCGACTACCCCATCATCCAGGGCGTGGTGCTGCTCTTCTCGTTCACCTACGTGGTCGTGAACCTGCTGATCGACCTCAGCTACACGCTTCTCGACCCCCGGATCCGGTACTGACATGGCCTCGATCACGCGCACCGGGCCGATGAAGCTGCCCTCCGAGAGGAGCAAGCGGGGCCCGCTCGCCGTCCTGCGCCGGCACCCGACCGCCATCCTCGGCGGCGCGATCCTGCTCGCCATGGTCTGCGTCGCGGTCTTCGCGCCCTTCCTCGGCACGGTCGATCCCCAGAAGGTCTCGCCGATCTTCCGCCTGCGCCCGCCATCGGAGCGCTTCTGGTTCGGCACCGACCTGCTCGGCCGCGACATCTACAGCCGCGTGCTCTACGGCACGCGCGTCTCGCTGACGGTCGGCATCGGCGTCGCGATCCTCGCCACCGCGGTCGGCCTGCTGATCGGCCTCGTCACGGGCTTCATCCGGCTCGCCGACAACATCCTGATGCGCTTCATGGACGGGCTGATGTCGGTGCCGCCGGTCCTGCTCGCCATCGCGCTGATGGCGCTGACCCGCGCCAGCCTCGAGAACGTGATCCTCGCCATCGCGGTCGCCGAGATCCCGCGCGTCACGCGCCTCGTGCGCGGCCTCGTCCTGTCGCTGCGCGAGCAGCCGATGGTGGAGGCCGCGATCGCCGCGGGCTCGGGCCTGCCGAGCATCCTCTTCCGCCACATCCTGCCGAACACGATCGCGCCGCTGCTCGTGCAGGGCACCTACATCTGCGCCTCGGCGATGATCACCGAGGCGATCCTCAGCTTCATCGGCGCCGGCACGCCGCCCAACATCCCGTCCTGGGGCAACATCGTCGCGGACGGCCGCAGCGTCTTCCAGGTGAAGCCCTACATCATCGTCTTCCCGGGCATCTTCCTGTCGCTCACGGTGCTGGCCGTGAACCTCGTCGGCGACGGGCTGCGCGACGCCCTCGACCCGCGCCTCGCGCGCAGGATCTGACGCGATGGACGCGACCGCCCCCCTGCTCGAGCTCGACGGCGTCCGCACGTGGTTCTACACGCGCGAGGGCGTGGTGCGCGCCGTCGACGGCGTCTCCTTCTCCATCGCGCCGGGAGAGACGCTCGCCGTGGTCGGCGAGTCCGGTTGCGGCAAGAGCGTGACGGCGCAGTCGATCCTGCGCCTGCTCCCCTCGCCCCCCGCGCGCGTCGTGGAGGGCAGCATCCGCTTCGAGGGCCAGGACCTGCTCGCGCTCGACGACGCGGCGATGCGCGACATCCGCGGCAACCGGATCGCGATGATCTTCCAGGAGCCGATGACGAGCCTGAACCCGGTGCTCACCGTCGGCTACCAGATCGCGGAGAGCCTGGTGCGCCACCAGGCGATGGGTCGCGCCGACGCCGAGGCGCGCGCCGCCGAGATGCTGGCCCTGGTCGGCATCGCCGAGCCCGCGCGCCGGGTGCGCGAATACCCGCACCAGCTCTCCGGCGGCATGCGCCAGCGCGTGATGATCGCCATGGCGCTGGCCTGCAACCCGCGCCTGCTCATCGCCGACGAGCCGACGACCGCGCTCGACGTCACGATCCAGGCGCAGATCCTCGACCTCATGCGCGACCTGAAGTCGAAGGTCGGCGCGGCGATCATGCTCATCACCCACGACCTCGGCGTGGTGGCGGAGATGGCCGAGCGCGTGGTGGTCATGTACGCGGGACGCAAGGTCGAGGAGGCGCCGGTCGAGGAGCTCTTCGCGCGCCCGCTCCACCCCTACACGCGGGGCCTGCTCGGCTCGATGCCGCGGCTCGGCGCGTCGGCGCAGGGCGACACGCCCGAGCGGCTCTCCGAGATCGCCGGCGTCGTCCCGAGCCTGCGCGAGCCGATCCCCGGCTGCGCCTTCGCCCCGCGCTGCACGCTCGCCACGGAACGCTGCCGCGCGGCGGCCCCGGCGCTCGAGGAGATGGGGCCGCGCCACGTCGTCGCCTGCTTCGAGGCCGGGAGGACCGCGCCATGACCGCGCCCGCCCTGCTCGAGGTCGAGGGCCTCAAGAAGCACTTCCCGATCCGCACCGGCCTGCTCCAGCGCGTGACCGGCCAGGTCCACGCGGTCGACGGCGTCTCGTTCTCGCTCGCGGCCGGCGAGACGCTCGGCCTTGTCGGCGAGTCCGGCTGCGGGAAGTCGACGACCGGCAAGGCGATCATCAAGCTGATCGACCCGACCGACGGCGAGGTGCGGCTCGGCGGGCGCCGCATCGACGGCCTGTCGCGCGCCGAGATGCGCCCGGTGCGGCGCGACCTGCAATTCGTCTTCCAGGACCCCTACGCATCGCTGAACCAGCGGCTGACCGCGGGGCAGATCGTCGCCGAGCCGCTGCGCAACTTCGAGCAGCTCTCCGCCACGCAACGCCGCGAGCGCGTCGCCGCGCTCTTCGCGCGCGTCGGGCTGCGGCCCGAGCAGATGGACCGCTACCCGCACGAGTTCTCCGGCGGCCAGCGCCAGCGCATCGGCATCGCGCGCGCGCTGGCGCCGAACCCGAAGGTGATCATCTGCGACGAGCCGGTCTCGGCCCTCGACGTCTCGGTGCAGGCGCAGGTCATCAACCTGCTGGTCGACCTGCAGCGCGACCTCGGCCTCTCCTACCTGTTCATCGCCCACGACCTCGCCGTGGTGGAGCACATAAGCCATCGCGTCGCCGTGATGTACCTGGGCCGGATCGTGGAGATCGCCGAGAAGCGCACGCTCTTCGCCAGGCCGCTGCACCCCTACACGGAGGCGCTGCTCTCGGCCGTGCCGGTGCCCGACCCGAAGACGCGGCGCAAGCGCATCATCCTCAAGGGCGACGTGCCGAGCCCGAGCCGCCCGCCCTCCGGCTGCCACTTCCACACCCGCTGCCCGCATGCCGAGGCGCGCTGCCGCGTCGAGGCGCCGGCGCTGCGCGAGGTCGAGGGCGGGCACCGGGTCGCCTGCCACCTGCGCTGACGCCGAGCCCAGCCATGGACGCGACGCGGCACACGCGGGACATGCTGCGCGGCAAGGCGCAGACCGTCCGCGGCATCGTCGACCCGGCGACGCTCGGCCCGACCCTCATGCACGAGCACGTGCTCTGGGACATCACGCCGCCCAGGCTCGCGGCGCGCAACGACTTCGGCCCGGAGATCACGCTCGAGAACCACTGGGCCTATTCCTATGGCGAGATGCTCGCGCCCAGGAACTTCCAGCTCCACGACGTCGCCGTCGCGATCGACGAGGTGCGGCGCCTGCGCGAGGTCGGCGGCAGCACCGTCGTCGAGCTCTCCTGCGGCGGGCTGAAGCCGGATCCAGAGGGCCTCGCCGAGGTATCGAAGGTGACCGGCGTCCACATGGTCATGGGCTGCGGCCACTACGTCGACGAGTACCAGGACCCGCGCAACCGGACGCGCAGCGTCGACGACTTCGCGCGCGAGATGGTCGACCAGGTCCAGGTCGGCGCATGGGGCACGGCGATCCGCTCGGGCATGATCGGTGAGATCGGCTGCCAGGCGCCGTGGACCGAGCTGGAGAAGCGCGTGATGCGCGCGGCCATCGTCGCGCAGCAGGAGACCGGCGCGGCGATCAACGTGCATCCCGGCCGCCATCCCGACCAGCCGCAGGAGGTCGCCGACTTCCTGCGCGCGAACGGCGCCGACCTCGCGCGCGTCGTCATCAGCCACATCGACCGGACGATCTTCGACGACGAGCGCCTGCTGCGCCTCGCCGACACGGGATGCGTGGTCGAGTTCGACCTCTTCGGGCAGGAGAACTCCTACTACAGCCATGCCGACATCGACATGCCGAACGACGCCACGCGCCTGCGCCACATCCGCACGCTCGTCGCGCATGGCCACCTGGAGCGCGTCGTGATCAGCCACGACATCTGCTACATCTCGCGCCTCGTGCGCTTCGGCGGCCATGGCTACGGCCACATCTTCCGCAACGTCGTCCCGATGATGGGACGGCGCGGCTTCTCGCAGGCCGAGATCGACGCCATCCTCGTCGGCAACCCGCGCCGGCTGCTGACCTTCGCATGAGCATGCGGGACAGGCCCGGCACGAGCGTCGGCGTCGACATCGGCGGCACCTTCACCGACGTGGTGGCGCGCGACGCCGGCGGACGCGTTCGCTTCGTCAAGATCCCGACCACGCGCAAGGACGAGAGCGAGGCCGTGCTGCGCTCGGTCGCCCTGATGGCGGAACGCTGGGGCGTCTCCCCCGCCGAGGTCGCGCGCTTCGCCCACGGGACCACGGTGGCGACCAACGCGGTGCTCGAGCGCAAGGGCGCGCGCATGGGCCTGATCGCCACCGAGGGCTTCCGCGACGTGCTGGAGATCGGCCGGCAGATGCGCCGCCAGATGTACAGCGTCGTGCTGCAGCCGCAGACCCCTGTCTTCCTCGCGCCCGGATCCCGGCGCATGGAGGTACGAGAGCGCATTGGCGCCGACGGATCGGTCGTCCAGCCGCTCGACGAGGAGGGCGTGCGCCGCGCCGCGGACGCGCTCGTCGCCGACGGGGTGGAGGCGATCGCGATCTGCTTCCTCTTCTCCTTCGCCAACCCCGCGCACGAGAGGCGCGCGCGCGACATCGTCGCCGCCGCCCATCCGTCGATCGCGATCGCGGTCTCGCACGAGGTCGACCCGGCCTTCCGCGAGTACGAGCGCACCGTCGTGACGGCCTTCGACGCCTACGTGAAGCCTGTCATCGACCGCTACCTGTCGCGGCTGGAAGGCGGGCTGGCAGGCGCGGGCGTGGCGGCGCCGTTGCAGGTGATGCAGTCGCGCGGCGGCCTCATGGCCTCCGCGATCGCGCGCCTGCGACCCGTGCGGCTGTTCCTCTCGGGTCCCGCCGCGGGCGTCATCGGCGCGCAGCAGGCCGGCCGCGCAGCCGGCATCGACGACCTGCTGACGATCGACATCGGCGGCACGTCGAGCGACATCGCGCTCATCTCCGGCGGCAAGGCGCTGGTGCGGCAGGAAGGCCTCGTCGACGGCTACCCCGTGCGCGTGCCGATGGTCGACGTGAACTCGATCGGCGCCGGGGGTGGCTCCATCGCGTGGATCGACACGGGCGGCGGCCTGCGCGTCGGGCCGCATTCCGCGGGCTCGGAGCCGGGCCCCGCCTGCTACGGACGCGGCGGGATCGAGGCGACGGTGACCGACGCCTCGGTCGTGCTCGGCTACATCGACCCGGCCTTCTTCGCCGGCGGCTCGCTGCGCCTGCGACCCGACCTCGCGCGCAAGGCGATCGAGGAGAGGATCGCGCGGCCGCTCGGCATGGACGTCGAGGAGGCGGCGCTCGGCATCCACCGCGTCGTCAACGCGCAGATGGCGGAGGGCATGCGCCTCGTCTCCCTGCGGCAGGGCATCGACCCGCGCGGCTTCGCATTGCTGCCCCTGGGCGGCGGCGGCGCGCTCCACGCCACCGCGCTCGCCCGCGACCTCCACATGACCCGCGTGCTCGTCCCGCGCCATCCCGGCGTGCTCTCCGCGGCCGGGTTGCTCTCCGCGCCGGTCGAGCACGAGGTGTCCGGCGCCTTCGGCCAACCGCTCGAGGCCAGCGCGCTCGGCGCGGTGCGCGCGGCGATCGACGCGCTCGATGCCGAGGCCGCGGCGCTGATGGCGCGCGAGCCCGGCGGGGGCGCGGGCGCGGAGCGCGTCCATGCCGCGGACATCTGCTACGCGGGCCAGGGCTACACGCTGGAGGTGCCGCTCGACCTCGGTGCCGCGGATCCGCTCGCGCGCCTCTACGAGGACTTCCTCGTCGCGCATGACCGCGTGCACGGCCACGCGACGCGCAACCCCGCGCGCATCGTCAACCTGCGCGCGGTGCATCGCGCCGGGGGCGACGCGAGCGCGGAGGGCGAGGCCTTCCTGGCAATGCCCGGCGACCCCGTGAAGGGCTCGCGCCCGATCCGCTGCGCCGGGCACCGCGAGAAGCTGCGCGCCACGGTGCTCGACCGCGCGCGCATGGCGCCGGGCTTCGCCTTCCAGGGCCCGGCGATCGTCGAGCAGGAGGACACGACCACGCTCGTGGAGCCGGGCTGGCGGGGGCGCGTCGACGCCTCGGGCTGCCTGCTCCTCGAGGACGAAGGGAGCACGGCATGACGACACGCGCGGAGCCAGGCGCGCTCGACCCGATCACCGTCGAGGTCGTGCGGCACAAGCTCGACGGGATCGCCGAGGAGATGGAGCAGACGCTGCTGCGCAGTTCCTTCTCCCCCATCGTCAGGGAGGGACTCGACGCCTCGGCGAGCCTGTTCACGGTCGGCGGCGAGACGCTGGCCCAGGCCTGCGCGATCCCGATCCACCTCGCGACGCTGATCCCCTGCGTGGAGGCGATCCTGCGCGAGTATCCCGCCGCGTCGATGCGGCCGGGCGACATCTACATCATGAACGAGCCCTACCTGGGCGGGACGCACCTGCCCGACATCGCGCTCGTCATGCCGATCTTCCACGACGGCGCGCCGATCGCCCTCTCCGCGACGATGACGCACCACCAGGACGTCGGCGGCATGACGCCGGGCTCGGTGCCGACAAACGCCACCGAGATCTTCCAGGAGGGGCTGCGCATCCCGCCGCTGAAGCTGCGCGACGCCGGGGAGATGAACGCGACCCTGGTGCGCATGCTGCGCCTCAACGTGCGCATCCCCGACACGGTCATGGGCGACCTCGACGCGCAGATCGCGGCCTGCCAGATGGGCGGGCGGCGCCTCGCCGAGCTCGCCGCCACCCATGGGGCGCCGGCCCTGCACGCGATCTTCGCGACGCTGCTCGACCGCTCGGAGCGCATGACGCGCGAGGCGCTGCGCGCGATGCCCGAGGGCACCTACCGCCATGTCGACCACCTCGACAACGACGGCATCGAGTACGGCCGGCCGATCCGCATCGAGGTCGCCGTCACCGTGCGCGATGGCGCCTTCCATTGCGACTTCACGGGCACGAGCCCGCAGCTCAAGGGCCCCTTCAACTGCGTGCGCTCGGGCTCCCAGGCGGCGGCCTATTTCGCGGTCCGCGCCCTCACCGACCCGACGATCCCGACCAACGCGGGATGCTTCCGCCCGGTCTCGCTCCACCTGCCGGAGGGCACGCTCGTGAACCCGCGCGAGCCGGCGCCGGTCGGCTCGCGCACGGCGACGATCAAGCGCATCACGGGCTGCATCCTCGGTGCCTTCAAGGACGCGCTGCCCGATCGCGTGCCGGCCGACGCCGCGGGCGAGCTGCTCACCCTCGCCTTCGGCGGCACGCATCGCGGGCGCCGCTTCGTCGTCGGCGAGCTGATCGCCGGCGGCAGCGGCGCCTCGGCGGCGCGCGACGGCGTAGACGTCATCGAGACCGACGCCACCAACTGCATGAACCTGCCCGTGGAGGCGCTCGAGATGGAGGCGCCGATCCGCATCCATCGCACCGAGCTGCGCCGCGGCTCGGGCGGCGACGGGGCCTTCCGCGGCGGCCTCGGCATACGTCGCGAGTACGAGGTCCTCGATGGCGAGGTCTCCTTCACCCATCGCGGCGAGCGCCATGCCTTCCCCGCGAGCGGCGCACGGGGCGGCGCGCCCGGCGCGACGGCGGTGTCGGTGATCCGCCGCGCCAGCGGCGGCGAGGAGGAGATCGATTCCAAGCTCGTGACGACGCTGCGCCGCGGCGACCGCGTGCTCGTGGAGACCGCCGGCGGCGGCGGCTATGGCGACCCCGCCGCGCGGCAGGCGGCCGCGCGCGCCGAGGACGCCGCGAACGGCAAGGTGTGAGCGCGGCTCAGAAGCGGCCAGCGCGGTAGTCGTCGAAGGCCTGCATCACCTCCTCGCGCGTGTTCATCACGAAGGGCCCGCCCCATGCCACCGGCTCGCCGATCGGCCGGCCGGAGAGCAGGAGGAACCGCGCGCCCGCGGCACCGGCGCGCGCGACCACGCGCTCGCCCGGGCCGAGCACCGCGAGCGACAGCGCGCCGACCTCGCCGCCGCTCCCGAGCGCGACCGATCCCTCGTAGACCGCGAGCATCGCCGCGTGGTCGCCGGGGACGGGCTCCTCGAGGCGGGCGCCGGGCGCCAGCGCGACGTCGAGGTAGCGGGCATCCACGTGCGGCGCCGCCACGGGCCCCGCGGTGCCGCGCGAGGTGGCGCCCGCGACGACGACGAGGTCCACGCCCTCGCCCCGCGCCTCGCGCCCGAGGCTCGCGGCGGGGAACTCCTGGTAGCCCGGCTCGCTCATCTTCAGCCGCGCCGGCAGGTTGACCCAGAGCTGGAAGCCGCGCATCCGGCCCGCCTCCTGCTCGGGCATCTCCGAGTGCACGATGCCGCGGCCCGCGCGCATCCACTGCACGCCGCCCGTCCCGATGACGCCGGAATGGCCCCTGTTGTCGCCATGGCGCATGCGTCCCTCGAGCATGTAGGTGACGGTCTCGAAGCCGCGATGCGGATGGTCCGGGAAGCCGGCCAGGTAGTCGCTCGCGTCGGCGCTGTCGAAATGGTCGAGCATCAGGAAGGGATCGAGCAGCTGCAGCCTCTGCGTGCCGAGCAGCCGCGCGATGCGCACGCCGGCCCCCTCCGACATCGCGACGCCGGGCACCACAAGGATCGCCTCGCGCATGGCTGCTGCTCCCATGTTTCGGTTGCCCGACCGCGCGCGGGCCGCGCTAACATGACGCGCGAGGGGAAGCGGGGAAAGACTTGGCGACGTTGCGGCCGGCGATCGCCGGCATCGGGGAGACGAGGCTCGGGCGGATCGCGGGTCGCACCGCGCTCCAGCTGCAGGCGGAGGCCGCGCGCGCGGCCATCGCCGACGCGGGACTGCGCTTCGAGGACATAGACGGCGTCGTCGCGCTGCCGATGCGCACGCAACCCTCGATGATGCCCGCGGCCGCGATCGCGCATTACCTCGGCATCGTGCCCTCGCATCTCGCCACGCTCGACCTCGCCGGCGCGTCGGGCGTCGCGATGGTGCAGGAGGCCGCGCAGGCCCTGCAGGCCGGCGCGTGCCGCCACGTGCTCTGCGTCTCGGGGCAGAACATGCTCTCGCATCGCTCGCGCGACGACGCGATCCGCCAGATGGCGGAGGCTGGCGCCGCGCATCCGCAGTTCGAGGTCCCCTACGGGCCGCTGATCCCCTCGCTCTACGCGCTGGTGGCGCAGCGGCACATGCACGAGTTCGGCACCACGCGCGCGCAGATGGCGGAGGTCGCCGTCGCGATGCGCGCCCATGCCGCGCTCAACCCCGGCGCGCACAAGCGCGAGGCGATCACCGTCGAGGACGTGCTCGCCGCGCCGCCCGTCTCCTCGCCCTTCGGCGTGCTCGACTGCTCGCTGGTGTCCGACGGCGCCTGCGCCGCCGTGGTCACGATGTCGGACCGCGCGCGCGACCTGCCGAGGCCGGCGGTGGACCTGCTCGGCTTCGGGCAGGGCCTGAGCCACACGCATGTCGGCGAGGCGCGCAGCCTGGTGGAGACCGGGGCCGTGCGTTCGGGCGCGCAGGCCTTCCGCGCCTCGGGCCTGCGTCCATCCGACATCGACGTGGCGATGCTCTATGACTGCTTCACCATCACGGTGCTGGTCGAGCTCGAGGACCTTGGCTTCTGCCCCAAGGGCGAGGGCGGCCGCTTCGTCGAGGGCGGGCGCATCCGCCTCGGCGGCGAATTGCCGGTGAACACCCATGGCGGGCTGCTCTCCGGCGGGCATCCCGGCCTGCCCGGCGGCTTCTTCCACGTGACCGAGGCGGTGCGCCAGCTGCGCGGCGAGGCCGGCGCGCGGCAGGTGCCCGGCGCGCGCATCGCGCTGGTGCACGGCAATGGCGGCATCATCGGGATGCACGCGACGATGACGATGGGACGCGCCGATGCAGCCTGACGTCCCGGCGCGCCCGCGCCCCTTCCCCGACGCCGAGACCGCGCCCTACTGGGAGGCCGCCGCGCGCGGCGAGCTGCGCGTGCAGCGCTGCTCGGCCTGCGGCACGCATCGCTTCTACCCGCGCGCGCTCTGCCCCGCCTGCCACGACGACGCGCATGAATGGGTCCGCGTCTCGGGCCGCGGCGAGGTCTTCTCCTTCTCCGTCGTGCGCCGCGCGCCCAGCCCGGCCTTCGCAGCGCGCGTTCCCTACGCCATCGCGATGATCGCGCTCGAGGAAGGGCCGCACATGCTGTCCGAGGTCGTCGGCATCGATCCCGACCGCGTCGCCATCGGCCTCCAGGTCGAGGTCGAATTCGAGGACATCGGCGAGGGCATGAAGCTTCCGGTCTTCCGGCCGCGCGGCGAAGGCGGCGCGCGATGAGCGGCAGGCCCGCGCCCCTGCCGGCGGAATGGGAGCCGCGCCTCGCCACGGATCTCGCCGAGCTGGTCGCCGCGGCGCAGGCGCTGTCCGATGGCGGCGAGATGGACGAGTTGCCCGAAGGCTTCGCCGAAGCCCTCGCCGCGCTCGCCGTCGGCAGGCCGGGCAGATGAGCGCCATCGCCACCGACCACGACCTGGCGGCGCTCGCCGGCGCGATCGCGCGCGGCGAGGCCAGCGCGCGCGACGCCGTCGCCCGCGCGCTCGCCCGGGCGCTGGCATGGCAGCCATCGATCAACGCCTTCGTCGCGATCGACGAGGAGGGCGCCATGCGCCGCGCCGAGGAGGCCGACAGGCTGCGCGCATCGGGCGCGGCGCTACCGCCGCTGCATGGCGTGCCGGTCGCCATCAAGGACATGTTCGACCGCGATGGCCGCGCGCCGGGCTGCGGCGCGGGGCCGGGACGCGCGGCGCCCGGGCTTCGCGACGCGGCAGTGGTCGAGGCGCTCGCCCGCAGCGGCGCGATCGTCGTGGGCGTCCTCAACATGACCGAGTTCGCGCTCGGCCTGACCGGGCACAACGACCATGTCGGGGATTGCCGCAATCCCTGGGCGCGCGACCGCGTGACCGGGGGCTCGTCGAGCGGCCCGGCCGCGGCCGTCGCCGCGCGCATCGTCCCCGCCTCGATCGGATCGGACACCGGCGCGTCGATCCGCATCCCGGCCGCGTGGTGCGGCGTCGCCGGCCTCAAGCCGACCCACGGGCTGGTCGACGCGCGCGGCGCCATGCCGATGAGCTTCGCGCTCGACACGATCGGGCCGCTGGCCACCACGATGCGCGGCGCGGCGATGCTGCTCGATGCGATCGCGTCCCGGCCGCGCGCGGCGGCGCATCCCGCGTGCCGCGGCGGCAGGCTCGACGGGCTGCGCATCGGCGTGGCGCGCGCGCATTTCGGCGAAGGCCTCGACCCCGGGGTCGAGCGCGCGCTGATCTCCACCATCGCGACGCTGCGCGGGCTGGGCGCGACGATCGGCGAGGCGCCTGCCGCGCAGGCCGACCTCGCGCGCAGGCTGCATCGCCTGATGATGGCGGCGGAGGCGGCGACGCTGCACGACAGGCAGTTGCGCGAGGATCCCGGGCGCTTCACGGCGGAGGTGCGCTACCGGCTCGAGCTCGGCCGCCGCGTCCCCGCCACGGCCCATCTCTCGGCGGCGCGCGGGCGCGCACGGCTCCTGCGCGCCTACCTGGCGGAGGCCTTCGCCGGCTGCGACGTCCTGCTCACCGCGCTGGTGCCTCGCCCGGCGCCGGAGATCGAGCGCACGCGCTTCGGCGCGCCCGGCTTCGCGCCGGAACTGCTCGCCGACATCCCGAAGCGCACGCAGCCCTTCAACTACCTCGGCCTGCCCGCCCTCGCGATGCCCTGCGGCTTCGCGGACGGGCTCCCCGTTGGCTGCCAGCTCGTCGGCCGTCCCTTCGACGAGGCGACGCTGCTCGCGATCGGCGAGGCGCACGAGGCCGTGACCGACTGGCATCGCCGCGTCCCCGATCCGCCGCCTGGAGCATGACGATGACCGAGCACTGGCTGCACAGATTCTTCAAGCCGCGCGCCATGGCGATCGTCGGCGCGACCGAGGACCGCTCGCGCTTCGGCTTCCGCTACCTGCACAACATCCTGAACTTCGGGCGGCGCGACCGCGTCTATCCCGTGAACCCGCGCCTCGCGACCTGCATGGGCCTGCCCTGCTTCGCGTCCATCCGCGACCTGCCCGAGCCACCCGACCATGTCGGGATCATCGTCGCCGCCGAGCGCGTGCCCGGCGTGATCGAGGACTGCGTGGCGATGGGCGTCCCGTTCGCGACGATCTTCACCGGCGGCTTCGGCGAGGTCGGCACCGAGGCCGGCCGCGCCGAGCAGGATCGCATCGTCGCCATGGCGCGCGCCGGCGGGCTGCGCCTGATGGGCCCGAACTGCAATGGCGCGATCAACTTCGTCGACCGCATCCCGATGGCGTCGACCGCGACGGTCGGCGAGGCGCCGCGCCCCGCCGGCGACATCGGCATCGTCGGCAACTCGGGCGGGCTGCCGCAGGTCAACGTGATGTGGCGCGCCCACGAGCTGGGCCTCGGCATCAGCCACGAGGTGAGCTGCGGGAACGAGGCCGACCTCGAGATCGCCGACTTCGTCGACTTCCTCGTCCACGACCCCGACACGCGCGTGATCCTCGTCGCCGCCGAGCGCATCAAGACCGGCGCCAGGTTCCTCGCCGCGGCACGCGCCGCCGCCGAGGCCGCCAAGCCGATCGTCATGCTCAAGCTCGGGCGCAGCGAGGCGGGACGCCGCGCGGCCGAGAGCCATACCGGCGCGATCGCCGGCGTCGACGCGGTCGCAGACGCGGCACTGCGCCAGCTCGGCATCCTGCGCGTCGACGACGCGCCCGAGCTCTACGAGGCGGCGATGACGCTGCGCGACCGGCGCGTGCCGGCGGGAAACCGCGCCAGCGCCGTGTCGGTCTCCGGCGGCAACAACGCGCTGGTCGCGGACAGGGGCGCGGCCTTCGGCGTCGCCTTCGCGGACTTCGCCGAGGACACGCATGCCCGGCTCTCGGGCCTGGTCCCCGGCTACATCCGCCTCGGCAACCCGGCCGACATGAGCTCCGCCGCGCTCGGCCGCCAGGACATGCAGCGCGCGATCATGGACACGATCGCCGCCGACCCGAACGTGGACTACCTGCTTCCCGTGACGACGCTGCAGAGCGGTCGCGACGTGCGCGCCGCGGCCGACATCGTCGCGTCCTGCGCCAAGCCAGCGGCGCTGCTCTGGACGGGCGGGACCAATGACGGCTCGCCGCTGGCGCCGCGCGACCTGATCGCCGAGGGCATCCCCGTCTTCCGCGAGGTCGGCGCCGGGCTGCGCGCCGTCGGCGCGGCGATGCGCTACGCCGAGTTCCGGAGGCGGCGCGCGACACGTTCCGCGCCGCGCCGGCCCGATGGCATCGACCGCGCGGCGGCGGAGCGCCTGCTAGCCGGCCGCACCGGCGCGCTGGGCGAGCGCGAGACGAAGCTCCTCCTGTCCGCCTATGGCTTCCCGGTGGCGCGCGAGTTCCTGGCCCGCGACGCCGACGAGGCGGTGCGCCACGCGAACGCGATCGGCGGCGCGGTTGCGCTGAAGGTCGAGGCCGAGGGCCTCGCCCACAAGACCGAGGCCGGGGGCGTGCGCCTCGGCATCGCGGACGAGGCGACGCTGCGCGCGGCGCATGCGGCGATGCTTGCCGAGGTCGCCGCGAAGGCACCGACCGCGCGCATCGCCGGCGTGCTCGTCCAGGAGATGTGCCCCCCGGGCCTGGAGATCCTGCTCGGCATCGTGCGCGACGCCTCGCTCGGGCCCGCGATCGCCGTCGGCTTCGGCGGCGTGCTCGTGGAGGTGCTGTCCGACCTGGCCTGGCGCCTGCCGCCCATCTGCCACGAGGAGGCCGGGGACGCGCTGCGCGAGCTGCGCGGCTACAGGCTGCTGGCCGGCGCGCGCGGCCAGCCGGCGGCCGACGAGGACGCGCTGCGCGACCTCGTCGTGCGCCTGTCCTGGCTTGCGGCCGACCTGGGCGACGTCGTCGCCGAGCTCGACGTCAATCCCGTGATCCTCGGCGCGCGCGGCCAGGGCGCGCGCGTGGTCGACGGCTGGACGCGGCTCGCGACCTGAACCCCCGCTCAGTCGGCGGGGTGGAACGACTCCGCCCGCGCCGCCTTCCACGGTCCGGCGAAGCGGGGATCGTCCGTGCCGCGCAGGATCTCGCCGGGGCGCGAGAAGCGGTAGAGCCGGTCGAAGCTCTTCACCTTGTTGGCGGCGATGCGCTGCGAGAAATGGTGCGGGCGCAGCTGCGAGGGATGCTCGAGCCCCGCCGCGGCGACCACCTCGGCCAGCGCGGCCAGGGTCGAGCGATGGAACTGCGCGACGCGCTGGGCCTTGTCGGGGACGACCAGCGCGCGCTGGCGCAGCGGGTCCTGCGTCGCGACGCCGACGGGGCAGCGGTCGGTGTGGCAGCTCTGCGACTGGATGCAGCCCAGCGCGAACATGAAGCCGCGCGCGGAGTTGCACCAGTCGGCGCCCAGCGCCATGGCGCGCGCGACGTCGAAGGCGGTGACGATCTTGCCGGACGCGCCGATGCGGATCCGGTCGCGCAGCCCGACGCCGACCAGCGCGTTGTGGACGAAGAGCAGCCCCTCGCGCAGGGGCATGCCGACATGGTCGAGGAACTCGAGCGGCGCCGCGCCCGTGCCGCCCTCCGCCCCGTCGACGACGATGAAGTCGGGCGTGATGCCGGTCTCGAGCATCGCCTTGCAGATGGCAAGGAACTCCCAGCCATGGCCGACGCAGAGCTTGAAGCCGACCGGGCGGCCACCCGAGAGGCGCCGCAGCCGCGCGATGAACGCCATCATCTCGAGCGGCGTCGAGAAGGCCCGGTGGTAGGGCGGCGAGATGCAGTCCTCGCCCATCGGCACGCCGCGCGTCGCGGCGATCTCGGCGGAGACCTTCGCGGCGGGCAGCACGCCGCCATGGCCGGGCTTGGCGCCCTGCGAGAGCTTGATCTCCACCATGCGGATCTGCGGCGCGGCGACGGTCTCGAGGAAGCGCTCCTCCGAGAAGCCGCCATCGGGCGCGCGGCAGCCGAAATAGCCGCTGCCGATCTCCCAGATGATGTCGCCGCCATTCTCGCGGTGGTAGGGGCTGAAGCCGCCCTCTCCGGTGTCGTGGGCGAACCCGCCGAGCGCCGCGCCCTTGTTGAGGGCGCGGATCGCGTTGGCGCTGAGCGCGCCGAAGCTCATCGCCGAGATGTTGAACACCGAGGCCGAGTAGGGCTGCGTGCAGTCCGGGCCGCCGACCTGGATGCGGAACGGCTCCTTCGCCGGCTCGCGCGCGACCATCGAGTGGTTGAGCCACTCGAAGCCGACCTCGTTGACGTCGAGCTGCGTCCCGAACGGGACCTTGTCGAGCTGGCGCTTGGCGCGCTGGTAGACGATCGAGCGCTGGTCGCGCGCGAAGGGCCTGCCGTCCTTGTCGTTCTCGAGGAAGTACTGGCGGATCTCCGGCCGGATCGATTCGAGCATGAAGCGCAGATGCGCCGAGATCGGGTAGTTGCGCAGCACGCTGTGGCGCGTCTGCAGCAGGTCGTGGGTTCCCAGGGCGGCGAGCGCCGCCGCGACCGCGAAGGGCAGCAGGAAGCCGGGGTGCAGCGCGCTCGCGGCGAGCAGCACGACGCTCGCGACGATGCAGGCCGTATAGGGAAGGTAGCGCGGCGCGAGGGCTGCCCTTGCGAGCTTCATGGCTTCGGTTCCTTCCGTTCACCCGCCACTCTGCCCGCGCGCCCGGGCCGCGGCAATGGCGCGCGGGTCACTTCGCCAGGGGATGCGGGCGCAGCTGGAAATGCGCCGCCAGCGGCCTGCTGCCCTTGCCGCCCTCGATCAACCAGGGCGTGCGGTCGCCATTGGTCGTCCAGAGCCCCCTGCCCTTCCAGCCGAGCGCCGGATCGTCGATCCGGCCGTCGAAGCCCTTCGAGTAGAAGCCCAGCGGGTAGGGCACGCGCAGCAGGATCATCCGCCCGTCCTTGAACGCGACCAGCCCGTCGTTGAGGTTCGCGGTCGACATCGGAACGTCGCGCCCGAGCCCGAACGTGTCGTGCTGGTCGACCCAGGTATAGTAGCTGGACTCCGCGCTGTTCTCGCCGACGCCCTCGAAGCCCGGGCCTGGATAGCGGTGGAAGCTCCAGCCCTCCGGGCAGTGGTCGCCGGTCGCAGCCGGCCCGGCCAGCGGCCCGCGGCACCTCGAGCGATCGAAGGCGCCGAGATGCCCGCTCGCGAGCGAGACCCAGACCACGCCGCGGCTGTCGATGTCGCCGCCGCGCACGCCGAAGCCCGGCGCGGGAACGCGGTAGATCTCCGCCAGCGCGGTGCGCGCGGGATCCTCCCCCGGCACCAGGCGCACGACGGCGCCGGGGTTCCCGCGCACCGCGCCCCAGATCGAGCCATCCGTCGGATGCGGCATCACCGCGTAGAAGCCGGCGACGATGCGCGTGTCGCGCGCGGGATCCGCGGGCTGGCCCGGCTCGACATGCGGGTCGCGGCGGCCGTTGCCGTTCGTGTCGAGGACGAGCGGCGTCCAGCCCTGGGCGCGCGCGATGTCGCCCGTCTCGTCGAGGACGCGCGTGTTGATCCAGCCGACGACCGGGCCGCCTCCGCTGGTCCAGAGCGTGTCGTCGCGGTCGTAGCCGAATTGCAGGTGGTGCGTCTGGAAGCAGGTCAGCAGCGCCCGGTAGCTGCCATCGCGCGGGTCGTAGAGCGTGACGCGGCGGCTCGAGCGCTCGAGCGGGAAGACGCGCGCCGAGGGATGGTCGGAGCCGCGGCGGCAGAAATCCGGGTTGGCCGGGGGATGGCCGGTGGCCGCGAGCCAGAGGCGTCCCCGGCGATCGAACATCGAATTGTGGTTGTTGGCGCGCGTGTCCCAAAGCCGTTCCTCGCCCCAGTACGCCGAAGGCTGCAGCACCTGCGCCGAGGCCGCATGCCCGGGCCCGAGCGCCTCCGGCGTCCCCGGCGCCACGGGAAGGCGGAAGCTCGAGGTCGTGTTGCGCACGGGATCGAGGATCGGCATCTCGTCCGTGCTGTATTCCGGCGCGCCGTAGAGCGGGCCCCAGGCGTTCACCGTCGGCGCGCGCCGGTCGCTGGCGATCAGGTCGTGCAGGTAGTGCCGGTCGGTCATCCACTCGCGCAGCGTGACGACGATGTTGCGCTCCTCGCCCTTCGGGCGCTCGGGCGCGGTGCGCGGCAGTTCCCCGGCGGCGACGCGCCGCGTCCAGTCGGCGAACTGCGCGAAGGGCGCGCCGCCCAGCGTGCCTGCGAGCAGGTTGACCATCTGCTCGCCCGACTGGCCGGACTGCACGCGGCGCATCCACGCGTCCTCGTGCGCCGGGAACTCGTCGAGGAAGGCCTGCGGGATGGTGCGCGTCGAGGCCTGGCCCATCTGGTGGCAGCCGACGCAGCCATTGCTCTTCATCAGGTTGAGCCATTCCTGGCGCGTGATGCCCGCCGGGATGTCGCCGCCTCCACCGAAGCGCGCGGCCTCGGGGATCCGCAGCATCGCGTACCAGTGGATGGCCGGGTAGACGCGCGCGGCCGCCGCCGCGTCGGGCGCCGGGGTCGCGGCGAGCTCGAGCAGCTGGCCCGGGCGCGCGCGCACGCGCGCGGAATCGACGAGGCCATAGCCCCGCACGAAGACCTCGTAGGTCGCGGGCGGCAGGTCGGGGACCACGAAGCGCCCCTCGTCGTCGGTCGCCACGATGCGGATGAAGCGCGTGGGCAGCTCGCGCGTCTCCGCGACGACCCAGACGCCCGCCTCCGGCCCGCGCGGGCCGACGACCCGCCCGCCAATGTCGTCGGCGTCCATGGCGACGACCGGTGGTGGCGCGACCTGCGCCGCCAGCGGCAAGGAGAAGCTCGCCGCCAAGGCGAGGATCGCCGCCGCGAAGGCAAGGGCGCGGCGCGAGGCCGCGATCGCAGGCATGGTCATGGATCCCCCGTCGCGGGATCGGAGGACGCGCTCGCGCCGATGTCAAGCGAGGCACGCGGAGATTGCGGGCGACGGCGCTTCACGGTCCGGCGACGCTCCCCCTATAGTCGGTCCCGAAGGGCGGGCCGCAGCGCAACGCAACCG
Organism: Pseudomonadota bacterium; assembly: GCA_041178225.1. Taxonomy (GTDB): domain Bacteria; phylum Pseudomonadota; class Alphaproteobacteria; order CACIAM-22H2; family CACIAM-22H2; genus CAIOSQ01. The sequence goes on from JBEGVV010000024.1 coordinate 87,377, forward strand.
CCGCGCCACATCCACCAGAGGGGGATCTTCGATGCACAGGAACGGGATTTTCGCGGGCGCGCTCGCCATCGCGCTTGCCGCCGCAGGCGCGGCCTTCGCGCAGCAGAAGGACGTGCTCTCGGTCGACCTGCCGGGCCAGCCCGCGACGCTCGACCCGCATATCCAGTGGGACACCGACAGCTACCACGTGTACCGCAACATCTTCGACAACCTGGTCACGCGCGACGCATCCGGGAAGATCGTGCCGCAGGTCGCCAGCGCCTGGACCTACAGGTCGCCGACCGAGATCGAGTTCACGATCCGCTCGGACATCAAGTTCCATGACGGCACGCCGCTGACGCCCGAGGACGTCGTCTTCAGCGTCCGCCGCATCACCGACCCGGCCTTCCGCAGCCCGCAGCTGAGCCAGTTCGATTCGATCCGCGAGGCGCGGGTCGTCGGGCCCGACAAGGTGCTGCTCGTCACCGCCAAGCCCTATCCCGTGCTGCTGGCGCAGCTCGTGAAGCTGTCGATCGTGCCCAAGGCGCATGTCGAGAAGGTCGGGCCGGAGAAGTTCAACCTCGAGCCCATGGGCAGCGGCCCCTACCGCTTCGCGAACTGGCAGCGCGGCGTGCGCGTCACGCTCGAGGCCAACGACGCCTACTGGCGCGGCAAGCCCTCGATCCGCGGCGTCACGTTCCAGAACGTGGCCGACGAGGCGACGCGCATCGCCAACCTCAAGAGCGGCCGCGCGGACGTCACCCGCGCGATCAGCCCCGACCAGGCGCAGGCGCTCAAGTCCGAGGCGCGGCTGAAGCTGCTCCCGGCGGCGACCGAGCGCATCGGCTACCTCTTCGTCAACGCGCAATGGGGGCCGACCGCGGACGTGCGCGTGCGGCGCGCCATCGCCCACGCCCTCGACCGCAAGCTCATCGTCGACGCCCTCTATGGCGGCTTCGGCACCCCGGTCGACGTCGTCCTCACGCCCGCGAACTTCGGCTACGCGACGGGCATCCCGTCCTATCCGTTCGACCCGGCGAAGGCGCGCGCGCTGATCAGGGAAGCCGGCGCCGAGGGCGCCGAGATCCCCTTCACCACGTCCCCCGCCTATGACCAGCGCCTCGTGCAGGCGCTGCAGCAGATGCTGCAGGAGGTCGGGCTCAAGGTCGCGATCCGCATGACGGACCACCCGACCTTCCTCAAGCGCCGCCAGGGCAACCCGGACGAGGCAGGCTCGATCTCCACCGGCCTGTGGTCCTGCGGCTGCCAGGACGCCGATGGCGTGATCAACCCGCTGTTCCGCACCGGCAGCGCCTGGGCCAAGTACTCGAACCCCAGGTTCGACGCGCTGATCGACGCCGCGCGCGCGACGATCGACGAGAAGGAGCGCCTCGCCCACTACGCGGACGCGCTGCGCATCCTCCACGAGGACGTGCCGGGCGTCGGCATGTTCCAGTACCACGCGATCTACGCCGCGCGCCGCGAGTTGCAGTGGCAGCCGACCGCGGGCGAGTCCTTCCACGTCTTCGACATGAAGTGGCAGAACTGACGACGCCGCGCCGCCGCATCGCGACGGAGGACGCACCATGACGAGGTACCTGCTGGGCCGCGCGGCCCAGTCGGTGCTCGCCGTCTTCGGCGTCATGGCGATCGTCTTCGTCGTGATGCGGCTGTCGGGCGACCCGACGCTCCTCCTCGTCCCGGAGGGCGCGACGCGCGAGCAGGTCGACGCGCTGCGCGCCCAGCTCGGCTTCGACCGGCCGATCCCCGTCCAGTTCGCCGACTACCTCTGGACGCTCTGCCGCCTCGACCTCGGGGAATCGGTCGTGCAGCGCCTGCCGGTCTGGCGGATCGTCGCCGAGCGCATCCCCTACACGGGCTGGCTGGCCTCGACCGCGCTGGCGATCTCGGTCGGGATCGGCATCCCGGTCGGCGTCGCGACCGCGGTCTGGCGCGGCACGCTGGTCGAGCGCGCCCTGATGCCGCTGGTGCTGGTCGGCCAGAGCATGCCGACCTTCTGGTCCGGGATCCTGCTGATCATGCTCTTCGGCGTCGGCCTCGGCTGGCTGCCGACCTCCGGCGCCGACGAGTGGCGCTCGGTCGTCATGCCGGCGGTCGCGCTCGGCGGCCTGTCGATGGCGACCTTCGCGCGCATCACCAGGACCTCGGTGATGGAGGAGCTCGGCAAGGACTATGTCCGCGCGATCCGCGCCAAGGGCGTCGCGCGCCCCGTCGTCGTGCTGCGCCACGTCCTGCGCAACGGCGCGATCCCGATCGTGACGATCGCGGCGCTCGAGATCGCCAACCTTCTCGCCGGCGCCGTGATCGTCGAGACGGTCTTCGCATGGCCCGGCATGGGCCAGCTGGCGGTGCAGTCGATCCAGGCGCGCGACTTCATGGTCGTGCAGGCGATCGTGCTGCTGGTCTCCGTCGCCTACGTGATGATGAACTTCGTCGCCGACATCCTCTATGGCGTGATCGACCCGCGCATCCGGCTCCGCGGGGGCGCGCGATGAGGTTCCTGCGCTCCGCCCTCTCCGCGCCAGGCGCCGCCGCCGTGGCGCCCTTCGCCGCGCTGCTGCTGCTCTTCGCGCTCGTCGCGCTGCTCGCGCCCTGGATCGCGCCGCTCGACCCCGCGCGCCAGTCGCTGCTCGCGCGCCTGCGTCCGCCCGGCAGCATGATGGGCGGGGCGACGTTCTGGCTCGGCACCGACGAGCTCGGCCGCGACCTGCTCAGCCGCATCCTGCATGGCGCGCGCGCCTCGCTCGCCGTCGCCCTCCTCTCGGTCGCCGTCTCGGGCACGCTGGGCACGCTGCTCGGCGTGGTCGCGGGATATCGCCGTGGCTGGGTCGAGGTCGCGATCATGCGCGCCGTCGACGTCATGCTCTCCATCCCGGCGATCCTGCTCGCCATCATCACGGTGGCCGTTCTCGGGCCCGGCTTCCTCAACCTCGTCCTCGTCCTGGGCTTCACGCGCTGGCCGCGCTACACGCGCGTCGCCTACGCGCAGACACTCGGCCAGGCGGGGCTGCCCTACGTGACCGCCGCGCGGCTTGCTGGCGCGCGCGCGCCACGGCTGCTGTTGCGCCATGTCCTGCCCAACATCGCGGCGCCGCTCGTGGTCGTCGCGACGCTCGAGTTCGGCCTGATGATCCTCTTCGAGGCCGGGCTGAGCTTCCTCGGCCTCGGCATCCAGCCACCGATGGCGAGCTGGGGCTCGATCATGAGCACGGGCAGGAACTATGTCGGCACCGCCTGGTGGATCGCGACGTTCCCGGGCATCTGCCTCTTCCTGCTCGTGCTCTCCGTCAACATCTGCGGCGACCACCTGCGCGACCGCTTCGACCCGCGCGCCGCGCTGCGCTGAAACCAGGGGAAGGATCGAGGGCATGAGGTTCAGGGACAGGAAGGTCGTCGTGACGGGCGCCTGCGGCGTGTTCGGGACATGGATCGCGGAGGCCTTCGCGCGCGAGGGCGCGACGCTCTGCCTCTCGGACATGCGCGGCGACGACGTCGCGGCGCTGGCGGCGCGGCTTGGCGCGGGCACGCTCTCGCACGCCACCGAGCTGATGGACGATTCCTCGATGCTCGGCCTCGTCCGGCTGGTCGAGGAGCGCTGGGGCGCGCCGGACGTCCTCGTCAACAACGCCGGCGTCTATCCGCGCGGGCTGATGCTCGACATCCCCTTGGCCGAGTGGGACCGGATCATGGGCGTCAACCTGCGCGCGCCCTTCGTGCTGACGCGCGAGATGGCACGGCTGATGGTCGCGCGCGGCACGAAGGGCAGCATAGTGAACATCTCCTCCGGCGCCGCGCGGCGCATGCGAAACGGCTCCGCGCCCTACTGCATCTCGAAGACCGCGCTGGAACGGCTGTCCAAGGGCATGGCGCTGGAACTCGCCGAGCATGGCATCCGCGTCAACACCGTCGAGCCCGGCTTCGCGCCCGGCAGCAAGGTGAACCCGCTGAGCGACGCCTATGTCGCGAAGATGGCGAAGGGCATCCCGCTGCAGCGCACCAGCGGTCCGGGCGACGCACCGGAGGCGGTGCTGTTCCTCTGCTCCGACCAGGCGGGCTTCGTGACCGGCGCGACGCTCTCCGTCGATGGCGGCAACTCGATCGGCACGTTCGAGCCCGGCCCGCTCAAGGACGACGACCTGAGGCGCCCGGCCAGATGAGCGCGCAAGCGCCAGTCCTCGAGGTCGAAGGCCTGTCGGTCGCGATCGGCGCGCGCCGGGTCGTCGACGCGACCGGCTTCGCGCTCGCGCCCGGCGAGGTGCTCGCGCTGGTCGGCGAGTCCGGCTGCGGCAAGTCGATGACGGCGCTGGCGCTGCTCGGCCTCCTGCCGGCCGCGGCGCGGCTCGAGGGCGGGCGCATCGGGTTCGAGGGGCGCGACCTCGCGCGGCTGCCGGAGCGCGAGCTGCGCGCGCTGCGCGGCAACCGCATCTCCGTCATCTTCCAGGACCCCTCGGGCTCGCTCGACCCGCTGATGACCGTCGGCGCGCAACTCGCCGAGGGCCTGCGCGCGCATCGCCGCATGGGGCGCGAGGAGGCGCATGCGCGCTCCCTCGCCATGCTGCAGGCCGTCGGCATCTCGGAGCCCGAGCGTCGCCTCGCGCAATATCCCTTCGAGCTCTCCGGCGGCATGTGCCAGCGCGTGATGATCGCCATCGCGCTCGCCGCCGAGCCAGCGGTGCTGCTCGCCGACGAACCGACCACCGCGCTCGACGTCACCATCCAGGCGCAGATCCTCGACCTGATGAAGGCGCTGCGCCGCGAGCGCGGCACGGCGATCCTGCTGATCACCCACGACATGGGCGTGGTCGCCGACATGGCCGACCGCGTCGCGGTGATGTACGCCGGCCGCATCGTGGAGAGCGGGCCCGCCGACGCGATCTTCGCGGATCCGCGCCATCCCTACACGCGGCTGCTGCTGCGCTCCGTCCCGCGGCTCGACGACGCGCCGAAGGGAGAGATGACGGTCATCGCCGGCAGCGTGCCCGCGCAGGGCGACTGGCCGCCAGGCTGCCGCTTCGCGCCACGCTGCCCCCTGGCCGAGGCCGCATGCGTCGCGCGCGACCCCGGCGAGGAGGAGCTTCCCGGTGGCCGGCGCGTCGCCTGCCGCAGGCATGGCGACGACCCGGGCATGGGGGCCCCGCGATGAGCGACGCCGCGCCCCTCCTCGAGATCGAGGACCTCAAGGTCCATTTCCCGCTGCGGCGCGGCCTCTTCGGGAAGCCGTCCGGCGCGGTGCGCGCGGTCGACGGCGTGACGCTGTCGATGGCGCGCGGCGAGACGCTCGGGCTGGTGGGCGAGTCGGGCTGCGGGAAGTCGACGCTCGGCAACGCCATCCTGCGCGTCGTCGAGCCAACCTCCGGGGCCATCCGGCTGGCGGGCATCGACCTCGCGCGGCTGGAGGGCGAGGAACTGCGCCAGGCGCGGCGCCGCGCCCAGATGGTCTTCCAGGACCCCTTCGCCTCGCTCGACCCGCGCATGCGCATCGGCGATTCGATCGGCGAGCCGCTGCTCGTGCACGGCCTCGCGCATGGCGAGGAACTGCGCGCGCGCGTCGGCGAGCTGCTCAGCCGCGTCGGGCTGGAGCCCGTGCATGCCGCCCGCTACCCGCACGAATTCTCCGGCGGGCAGCGCCAGCGCATCGTCATCGCGCGGGCCCTCGCGCTCTCCCCCGACCTCGTGATCTGCGACGAGCCTGTGTCCGCGCTCGACGTGTCGGTGCGCGGGCAGATCCTGAACCTGCTGCTCGAGCTGCAGCGCGGCCTCGGCACCGCCTTCCTCTTCGTCAGCCACGACCTCTCGGTCGTGCGCCATGTCAGCGACCGGATCGCGGTGATGTATCTCGGACGCATCGTCGAGCTCGCCGAGCGCGACGCGCTGTTCCGCAAGCCGCGGCATCCCTATACCGAGGCGCTGATCAGCGCGATCCCGCTGCCCGATCCGCCGGCGCAGCGCGCGCGGCGCCGCATCATCCTGTCGGGCGAGATCCCCAGCCCGGCCCGCCCTCCCTCCGGCTGCACGTTCCACACGCGATGCCCGATGGCGACCGCGCGTTGCCGGGTCGAGGCACCCGCGCTCCTGCCGCGCGAGGGCGGCGCGCTGGTCGCCTGCCACGAGGCTGGCTGAGCGTCGGCCGGTGCCTCAGGCGAAGCTGGCGACGGCGCGGCCGCAGCGCTCCGCCAGCGGGCCGGGGATGGCTTCGAGGAAGATCCCGGAGATCGCCCGGTAGTACCAGCGCGTTCCCTCGGCACCTCCGGAGAAGCGCCGCCAGAGCCCGTCGCCATGGGTGCGGAAATCCATGGCGATCGCCTCGGCGTTGTGCGTCTTGTCGGCAAGCGAGACGAGGAGCGAGCGCAGCGGCTTGCGCGGCAGCCGCGCGAGATACTCCTCCTTGCGCGGGCGCCACGCGGGCTTGGGCTCGACCCAGGCGTCGGTGCAGTCGGCGACGATGCCTGCCACGCCATCTCCGAAGCGCGCGCGCACCAGAGCCAGGGTCGCCTCGCCGCCCTGGTCCTCGGCGGCGTCGTGCAGGAGGCCGGCGATCGCCTGGTCCTCGTCGCCGCCATGCTCGACCACGAGCGCCGCGACGCTCATGAGGTGGGCGATGTAGGGGGTGCCCGCACCCTTGCGGGTCTGGAGCCGATGGAGCCCGTGGGCGAAGGCGAAGGCCTCGTCGAATCTCGTCGTCAGCATCTGCTGGTCGTCTCTCCTTTCGTTGTCGCGTCGTCGGCGCGCGGCACGGGCCGCGGCCCGTCACCTCAGCAACAGCAACCGCGGCACCGCGTCGGCGCCGCTCCACACCACCGCGTCCTGCCGGAAGCGCGTGCCAAGCGCGCGGGCGGTGGCCTCGTCGATGCCCAGCGCGAGGAAGCTGCGTTCCTCCGGCCAGTCGCTGCCGGGATCGCCGCCCGAGCCCTCGACGAGGCGGGGCGAGAGCGCGGCGAGGGCCGCGCGCAGTTCCTCGTGCGCGAGGCGGTTTTCCTCTTCCGGCCGCTGCATGCCGAACGGGTTGAATGCGGTGATGAAGAGGCTGCAGGCGACGCCGGCGTCCTCGTGCATCCGCGCCAGGTCGGCGGAGCGCATGCCGATCCTCAGGACCGGCGCCGTCGCGCCCATGCCGATGCGGTAATGCGTGGCCTCGTAGGCCGCAAGCTTGTCAGGAGCGATGTCCGTGGTGCCCATGGGCCCTCCATTGGGAGGGTCGACGCCCGTCTGTTTGCCCCCTGCGGAGCCTCATCCCCTCGCGGGAACCACCTTGCCCGGGCGGGCAGGTTGGTCTGGGCGTCGACCCAGTCTCGATGACCGCTGGGAAGATGAAGCCGGCGCGGCGGGCTGTCAATCCGCCGCGGCGTCGTTGTACCTCTGCCGCCCGGCGTTCTAGCCTGCGTCATGGCTTCGTAGCATCCTTGTCATCATGGGCGCGGCTGCGACGAGCCGCCTCCGAGCAGCAGCCAGACGAGCCAGACGCATGCCAGCCGACATCTCCGAGCGCGCGATCGACGAGTTCCTCGCCTTCGGGCAGGAACTCGCGGACATCGCCCATGCGATGCTCGCCCCCGCCGGAAGGCTGCGCCCGGACGCGACGCTCAAGCCCGATCGCAGCTTCGTCACATCCTTCGACCTGGAGATCGAGCGCCGGCTGCGCTCCCGGATCTCGGAGCGCTTCCCGTCCCACGGGGTGCTCGGCGAGGAGCACGACGCCAAGGACGCGGACGCCGAGCTCGTCTGGGTGCTGGACCCGATCGACGGCACCGCGCCCTTCATCGCCGGCTCGCCGGTCTACGGCACGCTGATCGCGCTCGCCCTCGGCGGCAGCCCCATCCTCGGCATCATCGACCAGGCGGCGACGCCCGATCGCTGGATCGGCGCGCGCGGCCGCCAGACCCGCCACACCGACGGCCCGTGCCGTGCCCGCCCCTGCCCCGCGCTCGGGCAGGCGATCCTGACCTCAAGCAACCCGGATTTCTTCGCCGAGGAGGAGCGTCCCGCGCTCGACGCGCTGCGCGCAAGGACGGCGTGGCGCATCTACGGCACGGCCTGCATGGCCTACGGGCTGCTGTCCTCCGGGCGCACCGACGTCGCGCTCGACACCGGCTTCAAGGTGCACGACTTCGCGCCCTTCGTGCCGATCGTCGAGGGCGCCGGCGGCCGCATCACCGACTGGGAAGGCCGGCCGCTCGTGCTCTCCAGCGGCCCGCGCGTCCTCGCCGCGGGCGACAGCGCGCGCCACGACGAGGCCCTGGCGCTCGTCGCCGCGGCGATGGCCGGGACCGGTCGCGCATGAGGATCGGCATCGAGGACCTCGCGGTCGCCTACGACGCGCGCCGCGTCATCGACGGGCTTTCGGTCGCGATCGAGCCGGGCAGCGTATTCACGCTGCTCGGGCCCAGCGGCTGCGGCAAGACGACCCTGCTGCGCGCGATCGCCGGCTTCGTGCCGGTCGCCGCCGGCAGGATCCTGTTCGGCGAGCGCGACGTCGCGCGGCTGCCCGCGCACCGGCGCAACATCGGCATGGTCTTCCAGGACTACGCGCTCTTCCCCGACAAGACCGTGTTCGACAACGTCGCCTATGGCCTGCGCGCGCGGAACGTCGCCGAGGCGGAGGTCCGCGCGCGGGTCGGCGAGGCGCTCGAACGCGTCGGCCTCGGTGCCCTCGCCGACCGCGTGCCTGCCGCGCTCTCCGGCGGGCAGCGCCAGCGCGTGGCGCTCGTCCGCGCGCTCGTCATTCGCCCCGACGTCCTGCTGATGGACGAGCCGCTCTCGAATCTCGACACCAAGCTTCGCCACCAGGTGCGCGAGACGATCGGCGAACTGCAGCGCGAGGCCGGGATCACGACGCTGTTCGTCACCCACGACCAGGAGGAGGCGCTCGCGATGTCCGACCGCATCGCGGTCATGAACGCGGGCCGCTTCGAGCAGGTCGGGACGCCGGCGGAGATCTACCGCACGCCCTGCAGCGCCTATGTCGCCGACTTCATCGGCGCCGCCAACATCGTCGACGCCACGATCGCCAGCGCCTGCGAGGCAGGCGCCCTCGCGACCGCGCAGGTCCAGGGCGGCCGCGTCGCGGCGCGCTGCCCGCGCGCGCTCCCGGCCGGGGCCGTGCGCCTGGTGCTGCGCCCCGAGGACATCTCGCTCGCGCCGGCCGGCGGTGGAGACGGCCTCGCGGGATGCATCGCGCGTCGCCAGTACCTCGGCAGCCGCACGAGCTACGCCGTCGAGCTCGCGGGCGGGCTGCGCCTGTCCGTCGACCGCTCGGGCGAGGGGCACGACCGCTTCGCCATCGGCGACGCGGTCATGCTGCTGCTCGATCCCGCGCGCAGCCTCGCCATCGCGCCCTGAGGCCGGCGGATGCGCCAGGAACTCCGCTCGGTCTGGTTCTGGATCTCGCTCGCCGTGCTGGCGCTGCTCTGCGTGTTCCTCGTCTATCCCGTGGCGAGGATCTTCCTCGCGAGCCTCGGCGGTCCGGCGGGAGGCGGCTCGGGCTGGTCGATCATCGCATCGGACATCCGCTACCAGCGCGCGATCGCGAACACGCTGCTGCTCGGCGGCGCGGTCACGGCCGTGTCGCTCGCCATCGGCGTGCCGCTCGCCTACCTCACCGCGCGCCACGACTATCCAGGCAAGTCGGTGGTCTCGATCCTGCCGCTGGTGACGCTCGTGACGCCGGAGGTCATCGTCGCCCAGACCTGGCTGATGATGCTCGGCAACAACGGCCTGCTGCGCCGCTGGCTGCTCGAGGCCGGGCTGGAACTGCCGAGCTTCTACGGCTGGTTCGGCCTCGTCACCTCCATGAGCTTCATCTACTACACCTACGCCTATATCGGGACGCTCGCCGTCATCCGCGGCTTCGACGCGCAGCTCGAGGAGGCGGCGCGCAGCCTCGGCGCCTCGCCGCTGCGCGCGCGGATGCAGGTCATGGTGCCGGTCGTCCTGCCCGCCATCCTCGCCTCGGCGCTGCTGGTCTTCACGCTCGTGGTCGGGAACTTCGCGCTCTCGATGATCCTCGGCGGCGGCATCGACCTGCTGTCGGTGAAGACCTACCAGGCCGCGGTCTCCGAGACCTCCTCGAACCCCTTGCTGCAGAGCACGCTGGCGAGCGTCTCGATCTCGATCGTGATGTCCATGCTCTTCATCCAGCGCTGGATCGTCTCGCGCGGGCGCTTCGAGGTCGTGCAGGGGCGCGGCGCGGCGCCGACGCGGCTTGGCGGGCTCGGCGCCCTCGCCCTCGCCTCGGCGGCCGGCATCGTGGTCGCCATCTCGCTGCTGCCGATCGCATCGGTGGTGGCGGGTGCCTTCACCCTCTCGCGCGGCCCGGTGATGCGCTGGGGCCAGTGGACGACGGCGAACCTCGAGCGCGTGCTCTCGCGCTCGCCCGAGCCGCTCTGGAACACGCTCACCTATGCCGGCGCGGCGACCGCGATCGCCATCCTGCTCAGCGCGATCATCGGCTACCTCGTGGTGCGGCGGCGCAACCCGGTCACGCCGCTCATCGACTACGTCACCGCCCTGCCGCTCGCCCTGTCCGGGACCGCGCTCGGCATCGGCCTCATCCATGCCTTCAACGTCGGCTGGCTGCCGCTCACGGGGACGGCCGCGATCATCGTGCTCGCCTATGTCGTGCGCCGCCTGCCCTTCGGGCTGCGCAGCGCCTCGTCGACGCTCTACAACATCCCGCGCTCGATCGAGGAGGCGTCGATCAGCCTGGGCGTGCCGCCGGGCCGCACCTTCCTCAAGGTCGTGCTGCCGCTCATGGTGCCGGCGCTCGCCGCGGCCGCGGTGCTGACCTGGACGACCACGGTCGCGGAGCTCTCCGCCTCGATCATCGTCTACTCCGGCGGGCGCGAGACGATCCCCATCCAGGTCTTCAAGCTCATCGAGGGGGGGCTGATGGCGCAGGCCTCGGCCTATGGCCTCGTCCTCGTCGCCGTCATCCTGGTTCCCATCGTCGTCGCGACGCGGGTGTTCAGGATCGACCTCTTCTCGTCGCGCGCGTGACGCATCCCGCGCCACGCGGCCCCATCCAGCACTACAGGGAGGACATGACCATGACGACCAGGACGACACGACGCGCCGCGCTCGCCGCGATCGGCGCCATCGCCGCCGCCCCGCGCGCGCTTGCGCAGGGCGCGGGCCAGGCGGTGCTCTACACCTCGAACCCCGCGCAGGCGGTGGAGGTGGTGATGGACGTCGCCGCCAAGGCGATCGCGGGGACGAAGATCAGCACGGTCACCGGCGGCAGCGGCCAGCTCCTGCGCCGCATGGAGGCGGAGGCCGCGCGCCCGCAGGCCGACGTGTTCTGGACGTCGAGCGCGAACACGCTGGGCCAGTTCAAGCAGCTCTTCGAGCCCTACAAGCCGGCGGGCCTGTCGGCGATGCCCGCGGCGCTGCACCATCCGCAGGACCTCTGGGCGCCCGCCAACCAGCATATCTGCGTGCTGATGGTGAACACGAAGCAGCTCGGCGGCCTGCCCGCGCCGAGGACCTACGCCGACATCCTGCACCCGCGCTTCAAGGGCAAGCTCATCATCGCCGACCCCGCGAACAGCTCGACCGCCTACACGATCCTCTGGGGCGTCGAGAGGATGCTCGGCGCCGACGGCCTGAAGGCGCTCGCGCAGAACATCCGCGTGACCGCCTCGGCCCCGACCGTCTTCCGCAGCGTCGGCCAGGGCGAGTTCCCGGTCGGCCTGACCTTCGAGTCGAACGCCTATACCTACGTGGCGGGCGGCCAGAAGGAGATCTCGCTGGTCTACCCGGAGGACGGCACCTTCACGACCACCGAGTTCTACTCGCTGGTGAAGGGCGCCCCGAACCCCGTCGCGGCGAGGCGCCTGTGCGACCTCTTCGCGTCCAAGGAGCTGCAGACCGCGCTGCTGGAGACGGCGTTCCGCCGCCCAACCCGCTCGGACATCGAGGTCGGCAAGTACGTGCAGTTGCCGGAGATGTCGAAGGTCAAGGTCTTCGCGACAAACGAGGAGGACGCGGCCGCCCAGCGCACCGCCTTCCTCGCGCGCTGGGCCGCGCTGGTGGCGGCCGCGAACTGAGCAAAGGTAGAAGGCGCCCCCGGCCCGACGGGCCGGGAGTCGCTTTCGTCCGCGATCGGGCTGGTCCCTCGCGCAAGGGGCCGCAAGCCGCGGCTCCCGGCGACGGAAGTTGCGGCGGCGGAACCCGCCCCGGATCGGCGCGCGGCGAGGGTGACTGCGTCATTGGCCCGCGGCGCGTGCTCGCCTAGCCTGCCGCCGCGAACAGGCCAGACGATCCGAGGGGAGACGCCCATGCAGCCCGCACAACTCGCCAGCTTCGCGCGCGTCGTGGCAGGCATCCGCGAGCGAATACCGGGCCTGTCCTTCGAGATCCTCGAGATCGGCGCCGTCCCGCTCGGCGGCGCGCCGGAACCCTTCCATCGCTTGCTCGACGATTTCCCGGGCTCGCGCATCCATGCTTTCGAGCTGGATCCGGAGAGCTGCGCGCAGCTGCAGGCCTCGGCGCGCCGCGGCGTCGAGATCCATCGCGCGGCGATCGGCGCGCGGCGCGAGACGCGGACCGTGCACCTGACGAACCATTCCATGTGCACGTCGCTATAT
>JBEGVV010000025.1:0-20543 GCA_041178225.1 Pseudomonadota bacterium
CGGCGGCGGCCGCCGCCATCGCCGGGCTCAGCAGGTGCGTGCGCACGCCCTTGCCCTGCCTGCCCTCGAAATTGCGGTTGGAGGTCGAGGCGATGCGCTCCTGCGGCCTGCCCGTCTCGCCATTGATGCCCACGCACATCGAGCAGCCGGCATGGCGCCACTCGAATCCCGCCTCGCGGAAGATCCGGTCGAGCCCCTCCGCCTCGGCCTGGCGCTTGACCAGCCCGGAACCCGGCACGACCAGCGTCGGCACGACGGCCTTGCGGCCCCTGGCCACGGCGGCGGCGGCGCGCAGGTCCTCGATGCGGCTGTTGGTGCAGCTGCCGATGAAGACGCGGTCGACCGCGATGTCGACGAGCCGCGTGCCGGGCACGAGGCCCATGTAGGCCAGCGCCTGCGGCTTGGCGTCGGGCACCACGCCATCGATGGGAAGCGCGTCCTCGGGGCTCGTGCCCCAGGTGACCATCGGCGCGATCGCGGCGGCGTCGAGCGCGACCTCGCGGTCGAAGCGCGCGCCCTCGTCGCTGGGCAGGGCGCGCCAGTCCGCGAGCGCGCGTTCCCACTCCGCGCCCTGCGGCGCCAGCGGGCGCCCGGCGATGTAGGCGAAGGTCGTGTCGTCGGGCGCCACGAGGCCCGAGCGCGCGCCCGCCTCGATCGACATGTTGCAGACCGTGAGCCGACCCTCGACCGACATCGCGCGGAAGGCCTCGCCCGCATACTCGATCACGTGGCCGACCGCGCCGCCCGCGCCGATGCGCGCGATGATGGCGAGCGCGACGTCCTTGGGCGTCGCCCCGGCGCCCAGCCGCCCGTCGACGCGGATGCGCATCGTGCGCGGCCGCGTCTGCCACAGCGTCTGGGTGGCGAGGACATGGAGGTTCTCGGACTGGCCGATCCCGAAGGAGAACGCGCCCAGCGCGCCATGGCTCGAGGTATGGCTGTCGCCGCAGACGAGGGTGAGGCCGGGCAGCGTGATGCCCTGCTCGGGCCCGACGACATGGACGATGCCCTGGCGCTCGTCGTCGAGCGCGTAGCGGGTGATGCCATTGGCATCGAGGTTGGATTCCAGCGTCTCGATCATCCGCCGGATCTCCGGCGTCGCGGCGTCCGCCGCGCTGCGCCCGTGGGTGGGCACGTAGTGGTCGGGGACGCCGAAGGTCTGGGTCGGGCGGCGGACCTTCAATCCCCGGGAATGGAGCATGTTGAAGGCGTGGAACGATCCGTCATGGACCATGTGGCGGTCGATGTAGAGCAGGCACTGCTCGCCCCGGGACAGCACGACATGGGCGTCCCAGATCTTGTCGAAGAGGGTGCGCGGGGCGGGATTGCGCGGGGCAGACATGGGGCGGCGTTCCGGGCTACCAATGGGCCCGGAAAACTAGCCGGATCCCCGCCGCATGGGCAGCAGGAAAGTCCTCGTCATCGTGCCGTTCCCCATGAGCGAGGAGAACAGGCTCCAGCGCGCCGCGCAGCTCGACGCCGTCGAGCTCGGCCCCGGCATCGAGTTCCATTTCCGCCCCGTGCGCGCGGGCCCGGCGAGCTACACGAGCGACCATGATTCCGTCCTCGCGGACCTCTCGATCCTCGACGCCGGCAAGCGCGCGCAGGAAGAGGGCTACGACGCGGTCTGCATCGACACGATGAGCGATTCCGGCCTCGCCGCGCTGCGCTCGGTGCTCGACATCCCGGTGATCGGCCCGGGGCGCGCGTCGATGTTGACCGCGCTCATGCTGGGCGAGCGCTTCTCGATCCTGATCATGTGGGACCGCTGGCGGCATCTCTACAAGAAGCCGATCCTCGAGCTGGGCCTGACCTGGCGCTGCGCGTCGATCCGCTCGATCGGCGTCGAGCCCAGCAACCAGTCGCTGCTCGCCGGCAAGGAGGAAGAGGTGTTCCCGCTGCTGCTCGAGGCCGCGCGGCGCTGCATCGACGAGGACGGGGCCGACGTGATCCTGCTCGGCTCGACGACGATGCACCAGGCGCATGCATACCTGCGCGACCACCTGCCCGTGCCGGTCATCAATCCCGGCCCGCTCAGCTACAAGCTCGCCGAGGCCGCGCTCGCGCTGCGCCTTGGCCAGAGCCGCAAGGCCCACGCGAAGCCCGCGGTGCCCAGGCTCGACATGATCGACGCGATGATGGAAGCGGCCGCGGCGCACCGCGCCCGGACGAAATGATGGGAGACAAGACGATGACCAGCAGGATCGCAGCCGCCTTCGCCATCGGCCTTGCCTTGCTCGGCCTGGCGGCGCCGGCCCAGGCCCTGAAGAGCGAGACGCAGAACGGCATCCCGGTCGTCACCGGCGGCGTCGGCGTGCCCGAGACGCAGGAACTCCACCGCATGCGCTTCAAGCACACGCTGCGCGTGACGACCGCGAACGCGCGCACCGGCAAGTACCTGTCTGATTGCCGCATGGTCGTGGCGACGCAGGCCGGTCGCGTGCTGGTCGACGCCACGCCGGAGGGGCCGATGATGCTGGCAAGGCTGCCGGCCGGCTACTACTGGCTGCGCGTGACCTGCAACGGCCGCATGCAGGAGCGCGTGGTGCTGGTCGTGCCGGAGAAATACGTCACGGACTCGGTCTTCTACTGGGACTGAGCCGCGCGCGGCATCGACGGACGGGAATGCAGGACATGGCGACCAGCTTCGACACGATGGTCTTCCTCAGCTACACGCTGCCGGCCGACGCGCTGCCGCGCGGCTACGAGCCCTGGCTGCGCGAGGTCGACAACCCGTTCTTCAATTCCATCCCGGGCATGGGCCTCTACGAGAACTGGCGCAACGCCGAGATGCGCCCCGCCGACATGCTCTTCGAGCATTTCGACTTCCTGCATCCCGCGACCGAGGCCGACCTCGAGCGCGTGTGGTTCAACAAGGACCTCGACGCCTTCCGCCAGGGCTGGATCCGCAAATGGGGCTATGGCGCGAGCGGCACGACGCCGACGCCGGCCACTGCCTTTGGCTGGCTGTCGCGCCGCCTGACGCCGCCCGCCGCGCGCCGCCATCCCTGGTGCGTGATCGCGGGCGACGCGCCGGAGAAGGATGGCGGCGAGCGCTGGCGCATCGTCGAGGCGGTGCGCAAGCACTACGCGATCGGCTTCGCCCCGCCGGGCGAGAACTGGCGCAACCCGGTGAAGCCCGGCCAGGGCCCGGGCTTCGTCGAGTTCTCCGTCCACTATGCTCCCGACGAGGCCGCAGCCCGCGCCATCGCCGACCGGCTTGGCACCCGCCCGCTCGCCATCTCCGCCCTGATGGCGGCGCCGCGGGCGCTGTAGGAGCGCGAAGCCCTCACCCCTGCGCCACGATCCGCGCGGCGCTGGTGCCGGCGGCGCGGCCGAGCACGGTGGCGGTGAGCAGGCCGTTGCCCGAGAGATAGCCCCAGCGCGACGGGCCGGAGAGGCCGCGCGCGGCGCCGCCGCCGGCCAGCAGGTTGGGCAGCGCGCCGCCATCCTCGCGCAGCACGCGCGCGCCGGGGTCGACGCGCAGGCCGCCCTGCGTGTGGTAGAGCGCGCCCGTCACCTTCACACCGCAATAGGCCGGCGCCAGCGCCGGCGTGCCGGCGAAGCGGCGACCGAAGCGGTCGACCTCGCCCGAGGCGCGCAGCGCCTCGACCTCGGCCAGCGTGCGCGCGAGCGCCTCGCCGGGCAGGCCGAGCGCGGCGGCGAGCCCCTCGATCGTGCCCGCCCGCTTGATGCCGCCCAGCGCCATCACCTCCTCGTAGTCGGTGAAGCCCAGCACCGGCTTCTCGCGCGCCTCGTCGAAGATCGTCCAGGCGACGCGGCCGGGCTGGCGCACGACCTCCACCGCCTGCTCGGAATAGCCCGAGGCCTCGTTGGAGAAGCGCTCGCCCGCGGAATTGACCTGGAAGCCGCCGCCGCTGATGAGGCCCCAGGTCATGGTGTTGCCGTAGGGATGCGCGACCGCGCCATGGCCCTGGTAGGAGCCCATGTCGGCGAGCGCGGCGCCCAGCGCCTCGCCCCAGCGCACCGCGTCGCCGGTATTGCCGACATGGCCCGCGTAGTCGGCCTCGGCGATCTCCGGGATGTGCCTGCGCAGCATCTCGCGGTTGCCGCCAAAGCCGTTGCAGGCCAGCACCAGCGCGCGGCAACCCACCGTCTCGCGCGTGCCGTCGGGCCGCGCGAAGCGCACCGCGCGCACGCGGCCATCGGCGTCGGCGAAGAGGTCCTCGGCCAGCGCGCCCGGGACGATGTCGAGCTCGCGCCGCGCGGCGGCGGCGAGCAGCGCGGCCTCGAGCTCGCGGCCCGAGCGATGCGGCGTGGCGTGCATGCGCAGCTTGCTGTGGCCGGGATAGAGGAAGCCCTCGACCAGCGTCAGCACGACGTCGTGCACCTCCATCAGCCAGTCGACCGTGGGGCCCGAGGCGCGCGCGATGGCGAGCGCCATGTCGTGGTCGGTCTTCTGCTTGGCCTTGGCGAGGATGTCGGCGGCGAAGACCTCCGGGGTGTCGTCGATGCCAAGCCTGGCCTGCAGCCGCGTGCCGGCCGCGGGGATCATGCCGGTGGAGAGCGAGGTGCTGCCGGTCGGCTTCTCGTCGCGCTCCAGCACCAGCACCTCGGCGCCGCCCTCGCGCGCGGCGAGCGCCGCCGTCAGGCCGCAGGCGCCGGCGCCGATGACGACGACGGGGACCTCGTAGTCGAAGCGCGCCTCGGCGGCGGGAAGCACGGGCATGGGGACCTCAATGGCCGTTGCGCGCCCAGTCAGGGCGCGGGATGGCGAGATAGGCCTCGCGCAGCGCGGAGGACCATTGCTCGCTGATCTGGCGGAAATACGGGTCGTCGCCATGGATGCGGCGCCTGAGGTCCACGCGGCACGCATCCTTGCGATAGACCAGCAGGTCGATCGGCAGGCCGACCGAGAGGTTGGAGCGCAGCGTCGAGTCCATCGACACCAGCACCAGCTTGATCGCGTCGTAGAGCGGCGTGTCGTAGCGCGCGGCGCGGTCGAGGATCGGCTTGCCGTACTTGTGCTCGCCGATCTGGAGGAAGGGCGTCTCCTCCGTCGCCTCGATGAAGTTCCCCGCGGAGTAGATCTGGAACAGGCGCATGCGCCTGCCCTTCACCTGGCCGGCGAGCAGGATCGAGACGTCGAAGGGGATGTTCTGCGCGCGCATCGCCTCGCCATGCGCGGCGAAGGCCTTGCGGATCGCCTCGCCGACGAGCTGGGCGGTGGCGAACATGCTGGGCGTCGTGGCGAGCGAGTAGCTGCCATCCAGCGTCTCGCTGTGGAAGCCCTCCTGCACCATGTTCACGACCATCTGGCTCACCGACAGGTTGCCGGCGGTCATCATGCAGGCCAGGCGCTCGCCCGGCTGCTCGACGACATGCATCTTGCTGAAGGTCGAGATGTTGTCGACGCCGGCATTGGTGCGGGTGTCGGAGAGCAGGACGAGCCCCTCGGCGAGGCGAAGTCCGACGCAATAGGTCATGTCGTTCCCGGGCTGCCGATCGTTGCGCGGTGGACGATGGGGCACATCGCGCGCCGCCGCAAGTACGCGCGACCGGCGGCACGCCGGGCAGGAGACGCATGCCCCCTCCGTCGCGCGCCGGGTGGCGCGCGCCACCTCCCCCAGCCGCGCTGCCGCACGGCCGGGGGAGGAGACGGTCCCGCCCTTGGCCGCTCCTCTCCTGTCCGCATCCTGGCTCCCCTCCCGTCCGCGCGCAGCGCGGACGGGAGAGGTGGCGCCGCGCGGCAGCGCGGCGACGCGGAGGGCATTGGTGCCGGAGGCCGAGAATTCCCGGCGGCGCTCAGCTGAGGTAGTGGCGGGAGATCTCCGCGCCGAGCACGGCGTTCTGCTCGATGAACTCCGTCAGGAACTCGTGCAGGCCCTGGCGGAAGACGTCCTCGATGCGGCCGTAGCGCAGCCGCGCATGCATCTGCCCGATCAGGCGATGGCACTCGCCGCGCGTGCCATAGGCGCCGGCGAGCGCCTCGAGGTAGCGCGCGAGGTCGTCGTAGCAGGCGACGAGCGAGCGCGGCATCTCCGGGCGCAGGATCAGCAGGTCGGCGACGAGCCATGGCTTGAGGCGGTCGCGATAGACCCAGTGGTAGGCGCGCTGCGCCGAGACCGAGCGCAGGATCGAGGTCCACTGGTAGTAGTCGCGCGTGCCGCCGACGCCGGATTCGCGCGGCAGCAGCACGTGGTACTTCACGTCGAGGATGCGCGCCGTGCTGTCCGCGCGCTCGATCGCCATGCCGAGCCGCGTGAACCAGTAGGCGTCGTTGCGCAGCATCGTGCCCATCGCCGCGCCGCCGAAGCGCAGCGAGCGCTCCTTCACCCACTCGAGCAGGCGCCGCACGTTCTCGACCGCGAAGTCCTCGTCGCGCAGCTGGCGCGCCTCGAGCCAGGCGGAGTTCACCGCCTCCCACATGTCGGTGGTGATGCCCGTGCGGTCGGCGCGCGCGTTGCGCCGCGCCATCTCGAGGCAGGCGAGGATCGAGGACGGGTTCGCGGGATCCCGCGTGAGGTGGTCGATCACCGCCTGCGCGGTCGGCTCGCGCCCGGTCGCCGCGAAGCTCTGCTCGCATCCCGCGGCGACGATGGTCGAGCGCCATTCCGTGGCGTCGCCGCCGGCCTCCTGCGTGAGGCTGGCCATGCGCAGCCCGACATCGAGCAGGCGCGCGACGTTCTCGCTGCGCTCGATGTAGCGCGCGAGCCAGAAGAGGTTGTCGGCGGTGCGGCTCAGCATCCTCGCGCCCTCACCCTTCCACGACCCAGGTGTCCTTGGTGCCGCCGCCCTGGCTGGAGTTCACGACCAGCGAGCCCTCGCGCAGCGCCACGCGCGTGAGCCCGCCCGGCACGAGGCGGATCTCGCGCCCCACCAGCACGTAGGGCCTGAGGTCGACATGGCGCGGCGCGACGCCCGAGGCGACGAAGGTCGGGCAGGTCGAGAGCGCGAGCGTGGGCTGCGCGATGTAGCCATCGGGCCTGGCGCGCAGGCGCGCGGCGAACTCCGCGCGCTCGGCCACGGTCGCGTGCGGTCCGACCAGCATGCCGTAGCCGCCCGACCCGGCGACGTCCTTCACCACCAGCTCGTGCAGGTGGTCGAGCGCGTAGGCGAGGCCCTCGGGCTCGCTGCACCGCCAGGTCGGCACGTTCTTCAGCAGGGGTTCCTCGCCGAGGTAGAAGCGCACCATGTCCGGCACGAAGGTGTAGACGGCCTTGTCGTCGCTCACGCCCGCGCCGGGCGCGTTGGCGATCGTCACGTTGCCGGCGCGGTAGGCGTCCATGATGCCCGGCACGCCGAGCACGGAATCGGGCCGGAAGCAGGACGGGTCGAGGAAGGCGTCGTCGATGCGCCGGTAGACGACGTCGACGCGCCGGAGCCCGCGCGTCGTGCGCATGTAGGCGACGAGGTCCTGGACCACGAGGTCGACGCCCTCGACGAGCTCGATCCCCATCTCGTCGGCGAGGAAGGAGTGCTCGTAGTAGGCGCTGTTGAACTGGCCCGGCGTGAGCAGCGCCACGACAGGGTCGCCCTTGCAGTTGCGCGGCGCGACCGAGCGCAGCGTGTCGAGCAGCAGGTCGGGGTAGTGCGAGACCGGGCGCACGCGGCAGCGCGTCAGCAGGTCGGGGAAGAGCCGCGTCATCACCTCGCGGTTCTCCAGCATGTAGGAGACGCCCGACGGCGTGCGGCAATTGTCCTCGAGCACGTAGAACTCGTCGGGCGAGACGCGCACGATGTCGATGCCCGCGACATGGGTGTAGACGTCCTGCGCGACGGCGAGGCCCTGCATCTGCGCGAGGAAGCCGGGGTTGCGCAGCACGAGGTCGGCGGGGATGCGGCCCGCGCGCAGGAATTCCTGCTTCCCGTACATGTCGGCGATGAAGGCGTTGAGCGCCTTCACGCGCTGCGTCAGGCCACGCGACAGCGCGTCCCATTCCGCGCCGTCGATGACGCGCGGGATGACGTCGAAGGGGATCAGCCGCTCCGGGTCGCCGCCCTCCGTGTAGACGGCGAAGGTGATGCCGGTGCGGCGGAAGATGAACTCGGCCTCGCGGCGCTTCGTCTCCATCGCCTCGGGCGAGGTCGCGGCCATCCAGTCGCGCACCCGTGCGTATTGCGGGCGGCACGAGCCCATCGGTCCCATCTCGTCGAAAGCCTGCGCCGCCATGCCGTCTCCCTGCGCGAGGTCGCGCCACCGGCCTTCCGGGCCGGGCGCGCCAAGGCCCTGAAGGCCTCGCAAGAAGCGTACCACTTCCGGTCGAGCGGGTCGCGCCCGGCCTCGCCCCGCAGGCTCAGAGGCTCGCGAAGGCCGCCTCGACCAGCCTTGTCGCGCGGATGCCGATATCGATGCCGCCATGCATGCGATTCGGGCAGTAGGCGAAGCCCAGCCGTGCATCCGGGTCGGCGAAGCCCTGCGCGCCGCCCGCCCCCGAATGGCCGAAGGTCCGGGGGTTCGGGCCCATGGGCCGGTCCGGCGGGGCGCTGAGGAAGAAGCCGAGCGCGGTGCGGAAGACCAGCTTCGAGCTGATCGAGGGCCCGTGCCATTGCAGCTCGATCGCGCGCTCCAGCGCCTCGCGCCCGATCACCCGCGTGCCATCGACCTCGCCGCCGCGGGCGAGCGCGCCGTAGAGCCGCGCGACGGCCCGCGCGTTGCCATGGCCGTTGGCCGACGGGATCTCCGCGCGGCGCCAGGCGTCGGAATTGAAGTCCTCGCCCTCGGCGAGCGGGAACCAGGCCCGGCCGAGCAGGCTCTCGCGATCGCCGCGCTGCGCGGCATCGAAGATCGTGCCCTTCGCGGGGATCATCTCGGCGCAGCGCGCGACGCCCGCGTCGTCGAGGCCGATCGCGTAGTCGATCCCGAGCGGCGCGGCGACGCGCTCGCGCAGGAAATGGCCGAGGCTCCTGCCATCGACGCGGCGCACGAGCTCGCCGAGCACGAAGCCCTGCGTGGCGGAGTGGTAGCAGCGCGTCGAGCCCGGCGGCCAGAGCGGCGCCTGCGCGGCGATCGCGCGCGTCATCTTCGCCCGGTCGTACATGTCGCCGCGCGCGGCGGCATCGGCCACCGGGATGCCGGCGAGATGGCAGAGGATCCAGCGCACCGGGATGTCCTGCTTGCCGGCCGCGGCGAATTCCGGCCAGTAGCGGGCGATCGGCGCGTCGATGTCGATGCGCCCCTCCTCCGCGAGGATGTGCACGCACAGCGCCGAGACCGCCTTGGCCACCGACATCATGCAGGCGATGGTGTCGCGCTCCCAGGGACGCGTGCGCGCGGCGTCGCGATGCCCGCCCCAGAGGTCGACGACGCTGCGCCCGTCGAGCACCACCGCCACCGACGCGCCGAGCTCGCCATCCTCGGCGAAGTTGCGCTCGAAGGCCTCGCGCACGCGCGCGAAGCGCGGGTCGCAGCTGCCCTGCACGACGCTCATGTTCGCGCTCCGCGTGACGGGCTCACAGCGGCTGCAGGCGCGCGGCGAGCGTCGCCTTCACGATCTTGCCCGCGGCGTTCTTGGGCATCTCGTCGACGACGCGGATCTCGCGCGGGACCTTGTAGGGCGCGAGGCGCCCCGCGCAGGTCGCGCGCAGCTCCTCGGGCGTCACCGCGCCGCGCAGCACGACGAAGGCGGCGACCTCCTCGCCCAGCTCGCGCGACGGCCAGCCGACGACCGCTGCCTCGACGACGGCGGGATGCGACTGCAGCGCGGCCTCGACCTCGACCGGGTAGATGTTGATGCCGCCGCGGATGACCATGTCCTTCTTGCGGCCCTTGAGGAACACGTAGCCGGCCGCGTTCACGCTGGCGAGGTCGCCGGGGAAGAACCAGCCGTCGCGGAACACCTCGCGCGTCGCCTCGGGGTCCTCGTGGAAGCCGGTGGCGACGCCCGGCCCGCGATAGCCAAGCCGCCCGACCTCGCCCGCGGGCAGCGGGCGGAACTCGTCGTCGAAGATCGCGACCTCGACGCCGAAGACCGGGCGCCCGACGGAATCGTCGTGGACGTCCATGTCCTCGGGCCGCAGCAGCGACACGCCGCCGCCCTCGGTCGACGCGTAGTACTCGCAGAAGTTCGGGCAGAGCCGCCGGCGGATCTCGCGCCGCTCCTCCGGGTGCAGCGGCGCGCCGCTCGACAGCAGCAGGCGCATCGCGCGCAGCGGCGCGGCCTCCGCGTCGGAGAGGTCGAGCAGCCGCCGCAGCAGCGTCGGCACGAGGAAGGCGCTGGTGGCGCCGCGCCGTGCGACCTCGGCGGCGAGCTCGGCCGCCTTGTAGGGCGGCGGGAAGAGCACGACCGTCCCGCCGGAGAACAGCAGCGACATCGAGAAGGTGCGCCCGCCGCCGAAATACATCGGCGTCGCCGAGACATAGGTCTCGCGCGCGTTGAGCCCCATGTCGATCCAGTGCGTCCAGAAGCGGCGCAGGAACTGCTGGTGCGTCACCACCGGCCCCTTGGGCCGCCCGGTCGTGCCGGAGGAGAGCGACAGGAGCAGCGGCGCGTCGCCGCGCGAGGGGAAGTCCATGTCGGCGCGCGCGCGCGCCACCTCGGCGTGGAAGGCGTCGTCGACGGGCACGCAGCGCAGCGCGCCGAGCGGCGCCGCGCCGGGCTCGACGAGGACGAGCCTGGCGCCGAAGCGCTCGGCGACGGCGCGCTGCTCGGGCTCGGTCCAGCGCCAGTCCAGCGGCAGCGCCACCGCGCCGCGGCGCGCGGCCATGTAGAGCGCGAGCAGGTGGTCGATCGAATCGCGCAGCGCGATGCCGACGACGTCGCCCTCGCCGATGCCGAGCGCGTCGAGATGCGCCGCCCCGCGGCGCACGATCCCGTCGAGGTCGCGATAGAGGACGACGCGATCGCCCTGGACGATGGCCGGGCGATCGGGGCGCGCGCGCACGTGGTGCGCGAGCGCGTCGGCGAGGTTCATCATGCGAGCTTGTAGAGCCTGAGCGCGTTGTCGCGCAGGAACTTGCGCTTCGGCCCGGGGCGGAAGCCCAGCCCCTCGACCTCCTCGCGCGTGCGCTCGAACTGCAGCACGGGGAAGTCCGTGCCGAACATCACCTTGTCCTGGCCGTAGCTGTCGATGTAGCGCACGAAGCTCTCGGGCCAGTATTTCGGGCTGTGCGCGTCGGAGCCGATATAGACGTTGGGGTGCTTCCAGGCCATCGCGACCATCTCGTCGGTCCAGGGGATGCCGACATGGATCCCGACGATCTTGAGCTCGGGGAAGTCGCAGGCGACGGCGTCGAGCGTGATCGGCCGGCCGACGCTGCGCTTGGGCGCGCGGCGGTCGTAGACCAGGCTCTGCCCGACCTGGAGCTGGACCGGGATGTCGAGCTCCACGCACTTCGCGTAGAACGGGTACCAGCGCGCGTGGTCGGGCGGCAGCTCGAACCAGTGCGGGTAGAAATGCGCGCCGATGAAGCCGTGCTCCTTCACCGCGCGCTCGAGCGCGCGCACGCCGTCCATGCCCTCGGTCGGGTCGAGGCCGGCGAGGCCGCTGAAGCGCGCCGGGTAGCGGCGCACCGCCTCGGCGACCAGCTCGTAGGGCACGTGGTAGCCCGCGGGATGCCATTTCTCGCCGACCTTGGCCGCGGCGAGGAAGGCGCGCTCGATGCCCGCGGCGTCCATGCGCCGGAGCATCTCCTCCAGCGGTATGCCCTCGAAGGTCTGCTGGTCGAGGCCGATCTTGCCGCGGAAGAACGCGGTGCGGTCGGGCCGGCCAGCCAGCGCCTCCTTGGTCCAGATGTTGGCGATGATGTCGACGGCCTGGATGTCGTGCGCCACGTGAATACCCCTCAGAGCCCCAGTTCGCGCGCGACGATGTCGCGCTGTATCTCGTTGCTGCCCTCGCCGAAGCTGTAGAGCCGCGCGTCGCGCCAGTAGCGCTGCATGTCGCCATCCGCCGAGTAGCCGGCGGAGGCGAGGACCTGCATGCCGTGGTCGGCGACGTATTGCAGGCACTCGGTCGCGACGATCTTCGCCTGCGCGGCCTCGCGCCGGCACTCCGCGCCCGAGGCGATCGCCCAGGCGAGGTGCATCACCGTCAGGCGCGACTGGTCGACGCGCATCTGCATGTCGGCGAGCCGGTGGCGGATCGCCTGGAAGGCGCCGATCGGGCGGCCGAACTGCCGGCGCTCCTTCGCGTGCGACAGCGCCAGGGAGACCGCCGCCTGCGCGCAGCCCGTCACCGTCGCCGCCATCGAGGCGCGGCTGTAGTGCAGCGTCGACATGAGGTGGCGGAAGCCCCGCCCCTCCTCGCCGACCAGCGCGTCCTCGCCGACCTCGACGCCGTCGAGGCCGATGTCCCAGCTGGGCATCGCGTTGTTGCCGACCTTCGGCAGCTGCGTCATCGCGACGCCGGGCGCGCGCGGCGGCACGAGGAACATCGAGATGCCCTCGGCGCCCTCGCTGCCCGCGCGGCTGCGCGCGGCGACGAGCATGTAGTCGGCGCCCGCGGCGTCGCTGATCCAGGTCTTGCGGCCGGTGATCCGCCAGCCGCCGGGCACGCGCTCGGCGCGCGTGCGCAGCGAGGCCGCGTCGCTGCCCGCCTCGGGCTCGGTCAGCGCGAGCGCGATCAGCAGCCGCCCGGCGGCGATGCGCGGCAGCATCGCGGCGCGCTGCGCCTCGCTGCCATAGGTCAGCAGCGACATCGCGCCGAAGCCGATCACGCGGTTGAAGATCGACGCGGCCATGTAGCCGCGCTCGCCCAGCCGCATCTGCACCAGCGCCACGTCGCGCCAGTCGCGCCCCATGCCGCCATGGGCGACGGGGATCGGCAGGGCGAGCAGCCCCGCCTCGCCCATCGCCGGCAGCTTGTCGTAGGGCGGCACGTGCGCGCCGTCCCGCCGCCGGATCTCCTCCGGCGGCAGGTGCCGCGCCATGAAGCGGTCGACCGTGTCGAGGAAGCCGCGCTGCTCCTCGCCGATGGAGAAGTCGAAGCTCATCCCTTCATCGCGAGGTCGACATACTCGTTGGTGTAGAGCCGCGTCGGGTCGCTGCCCTTCGGCACGATGCCGACCGCGGCCATGAGCTCGACCGCCTTCGCCCACTCGGCGGGCCCGTTGCGCAGCATGTTCTCGCGCCCGCGGCTGACCCAGCCCTTCATGTCCTCCCTCAGCGTCAGCGCGGCGACGCGACGGTCCCGCGCCTCGGCGATCTCGAACTTCGCGAGCCGGTCGAGCGTGCGCGACAGGTCCGCGTCGGCGAACATGTCGTCGGCCGACTTGCGCACGGCGCGCAGGAAGCGCACCACGGCGTCGCCGTTCCTCGCCGCCTGCTCGCGCGAGGCGATGTAGACCTGGCCGGGCACGGGGGCGTGCAGGTCGGTGTTCCAGAACACGGCCTTCGCGCCCTGCTCGCGCAGGGCCACGACCGGGCCGACCGAGGTGATGTAGGCGTCGAGGCGGCCGCGCTCGATCAGCGCGAAGCCGCCGACCGAGTTGCCGGCGAGTTCCTTCTTCACGTCGTCGGGCTTCAGGCCCGACTGCACGAGCATGATGTCGAGCAGGTTGTCGGTCGCGCCGCCCTGGCTGAGGATGCCGATCGTCTTGCCCTTCATGTCCGACGGACCGCGGATCGGCCGGTCGGCGTGGCTGATGACGAAGAAGGGCGAGGCCTGCGCGATCGTGCCGACGGAGATCGCGGGCGCGTTCTGCCCGACCACCGCCTTGACGTGGTCGACGCCGCCGGTGCGCGAGAGCAGCGCGTTGCCCGCGACGACCTGCTGCAGCGCCATCGACGAGCCGCGCGCCTGCTCGATCGTGACCTTGAGGCCCTCGCGCTCGAAGAAGCCGCCCGCCTCGGCGTGCAGCACGTCGGCGAAGGCGAGGATGAAGCTGAACGGCGCGACATAGGTCATCGCCACGCCCTGGGCGCGCGCGTCGCGCGCGGTGATCACCATCATGGCGCCGGCGGCGCCGATCCCGGCCAGCGCCCCGCGCCTGCCGATGGCTTGCGTCTCGTTCATTGCCTGTCTCCTCCAACGGGTTCGGCGCTACTGTCGCGCAGGTTCGGCCGGGGTTCAAAGGGGACATGGCGCCATGAAGGTCACGCGCGGCTTCGTCGACGTCTCGCACGGGCAGGTCCACTACAGGCGCGCCGGCGCCGCGGGCCCGCCGCTGGTGATGCTCCACGCCTCGCCAGGCTCCTCCCGACAGCTCGAGCCGCTGATGGCCGCCTTCGCGCGCACCCGCCGCGTCTGGGCGCCGGACACGCTCGGCAATGGCGATTCCTCGCCCCCGCGCGAGGCGCAGCCGACGATCGAGACGCTCGCGGCCGGGGCGATCGAGGCCCTCGACGGGCTCGGCCTCGAGCAGGTCGACCTCTACGGCTCGCATACCGGGGCCAGCATCGCGGCGACGATCGCGCTCCTGCAACCGCAGCGGGTGCGCCGCCTGGTGCTCGACGGCGTCGGGCTCTATGCCCCGGAGGAGCAGGCGGCGATCCTCGCCGGCTACCTGCCCGACGTCCCGGTCGACCACCAGGGGCTGCATGTCCTCTGGGCCTGGCAGTTCTGCCGCGACACGTACCTGTTCTGGCCGTGGTTCCGGCACGACAAGGCGGGCGTGCGCGACGTGGGCCTGCCCTCGCCCGAGGCGCTGCACGCGAAGTTCGTCGAGGTCGTGAAGGCCTATGGCTCGTTCCGCGCCTCGTACCGGGCGGCGTTCCTGTTCGACAAGCGCGCGCGCCTGCCGCTGCTTTCGGTGCCGACGCTCGCTGCCTGCGCGCGCAACGACATGCTCTTCGGCTACCTGGACGAGCTCGCGCGCCTGATCCCCGGCGCGCGCAGGCAGGAGATCCCGGGCGTCTCCTCGCCCGAGGCCGCGGCCGAGACCGCCCGGCTGATCGGCGCCTTCCTCGACGGCTGAGCGCGGGCATGGACGGGCAACACGACCTCCTCGTCATGGGCGCGGGCACGGCGGGCCTGCCCGCGGCGATCTTCGCGGCGCGGCGCGGCATGCGCGTGCTGCTGGTGGAGAAGCTCGACCGCGTCGGCGGCACGCTGCACGTCGCGCAGGGACAGCTCGCCGCGGCCGGCACCAGCCTGCAGCGCGAGCGCGGCATCGAGGATTCGCCCGAGCTGCACTTCGCCGACGTGATGCGCATCTCGCGCGGCACGGCGAACGAGGAGATGGTGCGCCTTGCCGTCGGCGCGGCGGCCGGCACGATCGAGTGGCTCCGCTCCGCCGGCTTCGCCTTCCACCCCGACAGCCCCGGCTACGTCTCCGCGCACGAGGGCTATTCGCGCCCGCGCAGCCACTGGGGCCTCGAGCGCGGCCTGTCGATCCTCCGGACCATGGAGCGCGAGCTCGCGCCGCATCTCGCCTCCGGCGCCGTCGAGCTGCGCCTCGGCACGGGCATGGAGCGCCTCCTCGTCGACGGCGACACGCGCGTCGCCGGCGCGGTGCTGCGCGGGCCCGATGGCGTGGCGCGCGAGGCGCGCGCGCGCCAGGTCGCCATCACGACCGGCGGCTATGGCGGCAACCCCGCGCTGTTCGAGCGGCTGGAGGGACTGCCGCTCTACGGGCCGCTGCCGCGCCCGGCGAGCGGGGAGGGCGTGGAGGCCGCGCTCGCGGCGGGCGCCGCCCTGCGCAATCCCGGCCATTTCCTCCCCGGCTTCGGCGGCATCGAGGACGAGCCCGGCAGCCGGCGCATCGTCGCCGCCGACCGCCCGGTGCTGCAGCCCCGGCTGCGCCAGCCCTGGGAGATCTACGTCAACCGCGACGGACGCCGCTTCGTCGCCGAGGACGAGGCCGGCGCCGACATCCGCGAGCGCGCGCTGCGCGCGCAGCCGGGGCTCGCCTTCTGGATCGTCTACGACGCGCGCATCGAACGCGAGGCGCCCCCGCTCCTGCCCTCCTTCGACGCGGCGCGGCTCGAGCGATGCTTCGCCACGCATCCGTCGTTCCTGCGCGCCTCGACGCTCGAGGACCTCGCGCGGCGCGCGGGCATCGGGGCGGCGGGCCTCGCGGCCACCGTCGACGCCTACAACGCGGCCGTGCTGCGCGGCGGAGGCGACGCGCTCGGGCGCGCGCACATGCCGTTGCCCATCGCCGAGCCGCCCTTCCTCGCGCTGCGCAACCACGGCATGGCGGTGAAGAGCGCCGGCGGCGTCGACGTCGACGCGCGGCTGCGCGTGCGCCGCCCGGACGGGCGCAGCTTCGAGAACCTCCACGCCGCGGGCGAGACGATCGGCGGCGGCCTGCTCTCCGGCAACGCCTTCGTCGGCGGCATGAGCCTCACGCCCTGGATGAGCTTCGGGCGGATGATCGGCGAGTCCATCGCGCGCTGAGGCTTGAGCCGCCGCAAGGCGCGCGGGGCTGCGCGGCGCCTAGGCTCGAGGCTCCCGCCAGGACGGCATCGACGGCGGGCCGGAGGGCGATGAGCGTCATCCTAGCCTTGTGCACCGGGCCGCGCGGCCCGACCTGGATCGCCAGCGACACGATGGCGATGTCCGGCACGCTGCGCCTGGACTGCGGCGCGAAATGGATCGTGCATGGCGCATGGGCCGCCGGCGTCGCCGGCTACCTGCGCAGCGCCAACCTGATGGAGGAGGGCAAGGCGCGCCTGCTCGACGGGCTCGAGGGGCCCGGGGACTTCGTCGACCGCGCGCGGCAGATGTTCCGCGCCGACGGCTATCGCGAGGAGCCCGACGAGCGCGGGCCGGGGAACCTCGGCCAGGCGATCCTCCTCGCCACGGCCGGCGGCGCATGGATCGTCGGCGGGGACTTCTCCGTCGCCGGCCTCGCGCATGGCGAGGTGTGGGCGGAAGGCAGCGGGCGCGAGATCGCGATCGGCGCGGGCCACGCGCTCACCCGCCTGCGGCCCGCGCTGCCCGCCGCCGAGGTCGTGCGGCGCGCGATGGACGCCGCGATGGCGATCGACACGACATGCGGCGGCCGCGCCTGGATCGCCGCCATCACGCGCGACGGCGCGCGCGCCGCGCGCCGCGCCACGAAGGGGTGAGGCCATGGACGCACTCGGCATCGTCTTCCGCAACATGGACGCCTCCGAGGCGCTGGAGGCGCGCATCCGCGAGCACGTGGCGCGGCTCGAGCGCCTCCACGGCCGGATCGCCAGCGGCAAGGTCGTCGTCGAGGCCCCGCACCGGCGCGGCCGCCAGGGGCGCCTCTACCGCGTGAAGCTGCGCCTCGCGACGCCGCGGCGCGAGGTCGTGGTCAGCCACGAGGGGCCGATGAACCATGCCCACGAGGACGTCTACGTCGCGGTGCGCGACGCCTTCGACGCCGCCGAGCGCCGCCTGCAGTCCCATGCCGAGCAGCTTCGCGGCGACGTGAAGGCCCACGAGGCACCGCGGCTCGAGGGCCGCGTGGCGCGGCTCTTCCCCGACCACGGCTTCATCGCGGCGCAGGACGGCACCGAGGTCTATTTCCATGCCAACGCCGTGGCCGGGAACCGCTTCGCGCGGCTCGCGGAGGGTGACCGCGTGCGCCTCGTCGTGGCCGAGGGCGAGGGCGCGCGCGGGCCGCAGGCGAGCACGGTCCTGCCGCGCCGCCGCCGCGCCGCCGCGCCGGGCGGCCCGGCGGAGGGCTGAGCCATGGCGCTCGCCCTCGTCGCGTGCGACGCGCGGCCCCCCATCGTGCGGCCGCGCTGGGAGCATTTCGCGCACGGGATGGAGATCGGCGTGCGCGGCATCGGGCCGACGCGCGAGAGCGCCTTCGAGCAGGCCGCGATCGCGCTGGCCGCCATCGCCGTCGATCCGGCGGCCGTGCGCCCGGGGCGCGTCGTCGTGATCGGCTGCGCCGAGCCCGAGGACCGCATGCTGCTCGTCTCCTGGCTCGGCGCCGTCGCCTTCGAGATGGCGGTGCGGCGGATGGTCTTCGTGCGCTTCGCCCTGCGCATCGACGGCTGCGCCATCGCCGCGCGCGCCTGGGGCGAGGAGATCGACACCGCGCGCCACGGTCCCTCCGCGCATCCGCGCGGCGCCTGCTTCGACGCCGCCGACGTGCATCGCGACGACGACGGCGCGTGGCGCGCGCAATGCGTGGTCGATGCCTGAGGCACCGCCATGCGCCATCTCGATCCATCGACCGCCTGCGCCATCGTCCTCGAGGCGCGCGCCGTCCACGCCAAGGTCGAGGTCGTCGATCCCGCGTCGGGGTCGAACCCCGCCGACGACGGCGCGCGCGACGTCCTGCAGGACGATCCCGGGGACCCGGTCGGCGCGGACCTGCGCCGCCTCCTGCGCGAGCTCGACGACGACGCCGCGGCCGAGCTGGTCGCGCTGTTCTGGATCGGGCGCGGCGACTACGCCGCGACGGAGCTCGACGAGGCGATGGCGCAGGCGCGCCGGCATGACCGCGCCGCGACGCCGCGCTACCTGCTCGCCCAGCCGCTGCTCGCCGACTTCCTGCTCGAGGGCATGCTCGCCTTCGGGCACGACTGCGGCGACGAGGAGGAGGCGCATCTCCAGGGCCCGCGCGATTGAGGGGCCGCAATGCGGCGCGCGGCCACCGCCGCGAAGCTGCGCGAGGCGACGCAACGGGAGACGCGGATGAGGATCACGAGGATCATCGTGCCGGTGGACGGGTCCGAGCCCGCGAAGCGGGCGATCGCGCTGGCCGCGGGCCTCGCGGCGCCCGCGGGCGCGGCCTGCGTGCTCGTCCACGTGCGCACGCGCTTCGGCGCCGACATCGTGCCCGAGGAGCTCGTCTCGCTCGAGCACGCCGAGCACCTGCGCGTCACCGAGGAGTCGATGCTGGCCGCGGCCTCGGAGCGGATCCTCTCCGAGGCCGAGGCCCTGGCACGCGCGGCCGGCGCCGCGCGCATCGAGAAGGTCACGGAATTCGGCGATCCGGCGACGCGCATCCTCGAGGTCGCCGCGCGCGAGGACGGCGCCGGCACGATGGTCGCCATGGGGCGCCGCGGCCTCGGTCGCATCGGCCGGCTCCTGATGGGCAGCGTGAGCACGAAGGTCGCGCAGCTGGCCACGCAGCCCTGCCTCGTGGTGCCGTGAACTTCCGCGCGCAGGCGCGGCGGCCGGGGCCGGAACAGGCCGCGGACGCGCGCGCGCGGCTCGCCGCCGGCATCGAGGCCGAGGCGCTGGCCTGCGGCGGGCGCACGGGCCGCCCCGTCCTCGGGCGTGCGGTGCTGGACGCCATCCGCGCCGTGCCCCGGCACGCCTTCGTGCCCGGGCTGCCCTTCGAGGTCGCGCACGCCGACGAGGCGCTTCCGATCGGGCACGGGCAGACGATCTCGCAACCCTTCGTCGTCGCGCTGATGACCGAGCTCGCCGACCTCGGGCCGGCCGACAGCGTGCTGGAGGTCGGCACGGGCTCCGGCTACCAGGCGGCGATCCTCTGGCACGTGGCCGGGCTCGTGCACAGCGTCGAGATCGTCCCTGGTCTCGCGCGCGCGGCGCGCACGCGGCTCGCCGCGCTGGGCTACGACGTGCGGGTGCACGAGGCCGATGGCCGCCTCGGCTACCCGCCCGCCGCGCCCTACGACGCGATCCTCGTCACGGCCGCGGCGCCAGCGATCCCGCGGGCGCTGCTGGCGCAGCTGCGCGAGGGCGGGCGCATCGTGATGCCCGTCGGCGAGGCGCATGGCCCGCAGTCGCTGCTGCGCGCGACGCGCGGCCCCGGCGACAGGCTCGCCATCCGCGACTGCCTCGACGTGCGCTTCGTCCCGCTGCTGGGCGACGGGTGAGCGCGGGCGTGGCGACGATCGAGGCGATGCCGGATCCCGCCGCGCGCGAGGCCGAGTTCGTCGAGCGCAAGGGACTCGGCCATCCGGACACGACCTGCGACGCCATCGCCGAGGAGGTGTCGCGCGCGCTCTCCGCGGCCTATCTCGGGCGCTTCGGGCGCATCCTGCACCACAACGTCGACAAGGTCCTGCTGGTCGCGGGCAGCTCCGCGCCACGCTTCGGCGGCGGACGCATCCTCGAGCCGATCCGCGTCGTGCTCGCGGGCCGCGCGACCGCGCGCATCGGCGACGAGGCGATCGACGTGCCCGGCATCGCGCTCGAGGCGGCGCGCGCCTGCGTCCGCGCGCGCTTCCGCTTCCTCGATCCCCTGCGCGACATGGCGTTCGAGTGCCGGATCCGCGAGGGCTCCGCGGACCTGCGCGCGCTCTTCGCGCGCGGCCATCGCGTGCCGCTCGCCAACGACAGCTCCGCGGGCGCGGGCTTCGCGCCCTTCAGCCCGCTCGAGCGCCTGGTCGCCGGATGCGAGCGCGCGCTCAACGCCCCCGGCACGCGCCCGCATCCCGGCTGCGGCGAGGACGTGAAGGTCTGCGCGACGCGCGTCGGCGCCGCCACGCGGCTGGCCATCGCCTGCGCCGGCGTCGCCCCGCTGCTCGACGGCCCGGCCTCCTACCGCGACGCGATGGACGCGGCGGCACGCGTCGCGCGCGACCTCGCCGCGGGCGAGGCCGCGCTCTCGCTCGAGGAGGTCCGGGTCAACGCCGCGGACGAGCCGCGGGACGGATCCTTCTACCTGACGGTCACCGGCACCTCCGCCGAGGCGGGCGACGACGGCGCCACCGGGCGTGGCAACCGCGCGAGCGGGCTTGTCGCGCCGGGCCGGCCAGCCTGCATGGAGGCCGCGGCCGGCAAGAACCCGGCGAGCC
>JBEGVV010000026.1:0-7157 GCA_041178225.1 Pseudomonadota bacterium
ACGATCCCGAAGGAAAAGACGCAAGCCTCGTAGAAGTTGCGAAGCCCCGGCGCGGGCCCGATCAATGGGTTCCCGTCGGGGGTGTAGGGGATCGGACCGTTGATGACCTTCTTTATCCCGACCGAGCCGAGCACCGGAACGCGCCCGACCGCGAGTTCAACCTGCCTCTCGAGGCGGCCGAGGTCGTCGGGGAAGAGCTGGAAGGCGAAGTTCACTGGAACGCCGTCGTCCCAGTGCGGGGTGGCCTGCCATTCATACGGGCCGAGCAGCAGGCCATGGCCCTCCTGCCGCAGGTAGTAGCTGTCGTCTGGATCTCGAAGCAAGGGCAGCTTGCCCGCGAGGGTCGTGAGTTCCGGGATGTCGGCCGTGACCATGTACTGGTGGGACATCGCCACGCAGGGGATGGACCGGCCTACCATCGCGCCGACCTCCGCGGCGCGATAGCCTGCGGCGTTCACCACGATTTCGGCGACGATGTCTCCGAGCGTCGTCGAGACGCGCCAGTTGCCGCCGGGAACGGGCGCGATCCCGGTGACGCGGCAGAAGCGCTGGATCCGGGCTCCGGCTGCACGTGCGCCTCGCGCCAGCGCCTGCGTCAATTGCGCCGGATCGATGTCGCCATCGAGTGGATCCCACTGGCCTCCCGCGAGCCCATGCGTCTCCACGAAGGGATGGCGTTCCCGGACCTCGCCTGGAGAAAGCATCTCGAAGCCAATGCCCTGGTGCCGGGCCATCGCGGTCACGTGGCGGAATTCGTCCATCCGATCGCGCGTCTGCGCCACGCGCACGGCGCCAGTCACGTGATAGTTGATCGGGTAGCCGGTCTCGGCCGCGAGGCCTGCGTACAGCCTGGTCGAGTATCGCTGGAGCTTCATGATGCCCCAGCTGCCCGAGAAGTTCGGGCAGTTGCCGGCGGCGTGCCAGGTCGAGCCCGAGGTGAGTTCGTCCATCTCCAGAAGGATGCAATCCGTCCAGCCTCGGCGAGCGAGGTGGAAGAGCACGCTGCAGCCGACGGCTCCGCCGCCGATCACCACGACCCGGGCATGCGATGGGAGTTCGCCCATGGAGGACCTTCCGTTCGCCGGCGGGAGGCATGCCCCGGCGCCCATGCGGGCACCGGGGCCGCCCGATCACTTGCGCAGCTGGAACTTCTGCCAATCCCCCTCGTACTTGGTCAGGTAGCCGGCGGATTCCTCGTCGTTGAAGATGACCGCGTCCTTCACGTTGGTCGGGTGCGTGACCATCGTGAGCGCCTGCTCGGGCGTCGCCTTGGCAGCCGACTTCTCGAGGACCGGCCCATAGGTCCCGATCGGGATGAAGCGATCCTGCGCCTCCTCCGAGATCGAGTAGTTGATGAGTTCCATTGCGAGCGCCTTGTAGGGGGAGCCCTTCGGGATCACCAGCGCATTGCCCCAGGCAATTCCGTCCTTCAGCGTCATGTCGACGGGGCTGTTGGCCTTCTGCGCGTCGAGGATGCGCCCGTTCCATGCCATCGCCAGGGCGACTTCGCCGGTCGACAGGAGCTGGGGCGCCTGCGCTCCGCTTGTCCACCAGACCGCGACATGCGGCTTGATCTCCTCCAGCTTCTGGAACATCAGGCGGACCTTGTCCTCGGTCGCCGGGTAGATCTTGTCCCGCGGCACGCCCGCCGCGCGCAAGGCGGCTTCGTAGTTGTAGTGCATGCGGGAATAGAGGCTGCGCGGGCCTGGGAAGTCCTTGGTGTTCCAGAAATCCGCCCACGACCTTGGCGCCTTGTCCTTGGCGAAGGCCTTGGTCGAGTAGGCGACGACGGTCGCGCCCGTGCTGGTATAGACGCCGTACTCGGCCTTCCAGTCTGCGGCGAGATCGTCGTTGCGGATCACCGAATAATCCATCTTCTCGGCCAGGCCCTGGTCGCGGGCCTGGTACATCCACTGCCCGCCGACGGTCACGAGGTCCCACTCGACGGCCTTTGCCTCGACCTGCGCCTTTATCTTCGCGTAGGTCGTCGGCGACGCCTCGGCGAACCTCATGCCCTTCTTCGCGAAGAATGGCTCCACGAAGGCCTTCTTCTCGGTCTCCTGCAGCGCACCGCCCCAGGACACGAAGGTGAACGGGCGCGTCGCCTGCGCGCTGGCGTGTCCCGCTCCGGCGAAGGGCGCCGCCGCCCCGAAGGCAGCACCGGTCTTCAACAAGCTCCGACGATCGATCATGGCTTCTTGCCTCCCTTGAGGTCCGCGCCACCGGATCTTTCCAGCAGCCGGACATTGCCCGGATCCCAGCGGACCCGGATCTTGTCGCCGACCACCAAGGCCGGCGGACGCATCTGCCGCACCCAGGCGTCCTGCCCCGTGGCGAGGCGGACGCCGAACGCGGTTATCTCACCGAGGTAGACGACCTCGGTGATCTCGGCTGGCAGTCCGGTCTCTCCATCGGCCGCGACGCGAAAATCCTCGGGTCTGACCAGCATCCATGCGGCCGGACCGACGGGGACATCGCCTGCCTGCTCGACGTCCCAGGTGCCGGCACCCCGCTCCAGGGCCACCGTCGCGCCGGCCGCGCCGCGCGCGACGACCTGCACGGGCAGGAGGTTTGATTCGCCGAGGAACGTGGCGACGAAGGCATTCACCGGGTTCCGGTAGAGCTCCGTCGGCGTCCCGACCTGCTCGAGCCTTCCCTGGCTCATCACGGCGACGCGGTCCGACATCACCAGGGCCTCTTCCTGGTCGTGGGTCACGTAGATCGTGGTCCGCCGCCGCGCGACATGCAGTCGACGGATCTCGAGCTGGA
Source organism: Pseudomonadota bacterium (assembly GCA_041178225.1). GTDB lineage: Bacteria > Pseudomonadota > Alphaproteobacteria > CACIAM-22H2 > CACIAM-22H2 > CAIOSQ01. The sequence continues at coordinate 2,770 of JBEGVV010000026.1, forward strand.
CGTGCTTGCGCAGCTGGCGATCCAGCGCGCCGAGCGGCTCGTCCATCAGCAGCAGGTCGGGCTCGATGACCATGGCGCGCGCCAGCGCCACCCTCTGCTGCTGCCCTCCGGACAATTCGTGGATGGCTCGGCGCTCGTACCCGTCGAGCCGGACCATCGCGAGGGCGTCCGCGACGCGCCGGTTCATGTCTCCGGCGGCCACCCGGCGCACGCGCAGACCGTAGGCGACGTTCTCGAACACGTCCATGTGGGGGAAAAGCGCGTAGTTCTGGAACACCATTCCGATGTTGCGGGAGCGGGGAGGCGTCGATGTCACGTCGCGCGCGCCCATCAGCACCCTGCCGGCATCTGGCTCGACATATCCCGCCGCGATGTTGAGCAGCGTCGTCTTGCCGCTCCCGGAGGGGCCAAGCAGGGTAAGGAACTCGCCTGCCCTCGCCTCCAGCGAGACCTCGCGCAAGGCCTCGACGGGGCCAAAGCTCTTGCGGACCCGGTCGAAGAATATCCGCGCGCCCCGCGTTTCCTCTTTCACCCCTGCCTCCTGCTGCGCGCCACAGTCACCTGGACGATCAGGAAGGCGACTATGGTCACGCCAAGTATCACCGCCGAACCGGCAGCCGCGACGGGCGTGAACTCGACGCGTATCTGCTCCCAGAGCTTGACGGGCAACGTCTTCGTGCCCACCCCGGACAGGAATATCGAGATCACGACCTCGTCGAACGAGGTGACGAACGCGAAGGCGGCGCCGGCCGCGAGGCCCGGGCGGATGGCGGGCAGCGTCACGGTCCGGAAGATCCTCCAATCGGAGGCGCCGAGGCCTGCCGCCGCGTTCGCGAGCGACGGGTCGAGTCGCGCGAGAGACACGCCGACATTGAGCACCACGAAGGGCAGGCATAGCAGGACATGCCCGAGAGCGAGCGCCAGCAGCGATCCATGCAGGCCCATGCGTCGCATCGCATAGTACAACGCGATGCTGATCATGATGACGGGGACGATCAGCGGAGCCAGGAGGAACCCCGTGACCACGCCGCGCAAGCGACCCGGCAGGCGCTCCATGCCGAGAGCGGCCGTCGTGCCGATGAGGACGGAGAGCACGGTCGCGATCGCGGCGATCTCGACGCTCGAGATGATCGAACTCGCCCAGCCGGCGTCGCCGAGGAGGGCGACATACCAGCGCGTCGAGTAGCCGGCGGGCGGTATCTTGATGAAGGACGATTCATTGAAGGACGCCGGCACCACGGCGAGGATCGGCAGCACGAGGAAGGCGAGCACGACGGCGCCGACGATCTGGGCGGCCGCGGTGGACGCGTAGGTGGTCCGGGCCGTCATCGCATGGCCACGACCTGGCCAAGCGACAGGAACCGCGCCGCGATGGCAAGTATCGCCAGGATGATGAGGAGGAGGATGAACGAGGCTGCCGCGGCGAGCGGCCAGACCAGGCGCTCGTTCACGAAGTTGTCGATCAGCATCGCCGCCGTGAGGTTGTGCAGACCTCCCAGCAGGGCTGGCGTGATGTAGAACCCGAGCGCCAGGAGGAAGACGAAGACCGCTCCCGCGGCGGCCCCCCTCGCGGTTAGGGGGAGGTATACGCGCAGGAAAGTCTGGATGCCCGACGCGCCAAGCCCGTCGCTGGCCTGCAAGAGCCGCCGGTCGACCTTCAGCATCGCCGAGTATACCGGCAGGACCGCGTAGGGCAGGAGCACGTGGACCATGCCGAGTTGGACCGCGAAGTCGTTGAATAGCAGCTTCGCGGGGCGATCGAGGATCCCGCTCCAGAGCAGGATCGCGTTCACCGGTCCGTTGCGCTCCAGCAGCAGCATCCAGCTGAAGCTGCGCACGAGGACGCTGATCCAGAAGGGCACGAGCACGCAGTAGAGAGCGAGCGTGAGCCACCCGCCACGCAGCCGCGACAACAGGTATGCGGCCGGATAGGCTAGCAGGACCGAGATTGCAGTCACGGACAGCGCGAGCGAGAGCGTGTTTGCGAAGACCGCGCGGAACACCTCGCTGCCAAGAAGCTCGGCATAGGCGGAAAGCGGCCCTTCCCTGCCCTCCAGGCTCAGCATGAACAGGCGCGCCAGCGGCGCGACGAACCAGACCGCGAGGAAGCAGGTCACCGGCGCCAGCAGCAGGAACGTCGCGGCATGGGCGCGCCAGCGCGCCGCGCCACCACCCGTCGCCGCCCCTGCCGCAGACCCGGTCATTTCCTGCTACCAGCCCGCGTAGACGTCGAGGCCGCGCTTGCGCAGCTGGCCGCCGATCACGACGCGCTGGATTTCGGACGTGCCCTCCCAGATGCGATCCACGCGCACGTCGCGGTAGAGCCGTTCGACCGGGTTCTCGCGCATGTACCCGCGCCCGCCAAGGATCTGGAGCGCCTTGTCCACGACGCGCCCGGCCATCTCGGAGCAGAAGAGCTTCAGCGCGCTCGCCCGCGCATGCACGACCTTGCGGTCGAGGCCGCGGTCCATCTCCGCCGCGAGGCGGTAGAGCATCGACTTGGCGGCATAGATGTCCACGGCCATGTCGGCGAGCATGAACTCGACGGCCTGGAAGTCGCGGATCGGGCGGCCGAACTGCACGCGCTCGCTCGCATGGTCGTTGGCTATCTCCGCCGCGCGTATGGCGGCGCCGAGAGTGTGCGACGCGATCTGAAGCCGCGCCTCCACGAACCAGTCCTTGGTGAGGTCGAAGCCCTGACCCACCGCGCCGAGCATCCGGTCGTCGCCGAGTTCCACGTCCTCGAGGCGCAATTCAGCGTGGTCGAACGCGTAATTGTGCATGAACTTCGGCGACCGCAGGTGCCGCAGGCCCCTGGCGTCGCTGTCGACGAGGAAGAGCGTCGGCTTGTCGGGGTCGCCGTCGACATGCGCGTGGACGATGACGAAGTCGGAGGCGTTGAACGACGTCACGAACCATTTCTCGCCGTTCAGGACCCAGCGGCCGCCCCGGCGGTCGGCACGCGTCTCAACGACGCGGTTGTCGGATCCCGAGCCCGGCTCCGTTATCGCGAAGGCGCCTCGACGCTTCCCGGCGTTGCAGGGCACAAGGTAGTCGCGCTTCTGGGCTGGAGTTCCGAAGCGCAGCGATACGGGCGGGCGCCAGACACAGGTCCAGAGCCCATTGGTCGCCCGGCCAAGTTGCTCCTCGATGACCGTCTGCTCGAGCATGGTGAGCCCGAGGCCTCCATCCTCCTTCGAGTGGTTTATCCCGGCGAGGCCCCAGTCGCGCACGGCCTGGCGCACCGCCTCGCGACGATCCGGGGGAAGTTCCCCGTGGGACTCGACGACCGGCTCGAGCGGCGCGAGCACCTGCTCGAAGAAGTCGCGGCCGCGGCGGGCCAGTTCTCGCTCGCGCGCGCTGAGTTCCAGATCCATCACCTACTCCTCTTGCTCGGGACGACGAGCGCATCGACGGCATGGATCCCGTCAGGCCCGACGATCAGCGGGTTCACGTCCATTTCAGAGAGTTCCGCCGCGAGAGACGCAACCATCGCGGAGAAGGCGGAGACCGCGGTGGCGAGTGCACCGAGGTCCGCGGGCGTGGCGCCCCTCGAGCCTGCGAGTGCTCCATGGATGCGCAGGCCGCGAATGAGGCCCAGCGCCTCCTCCGCGTCGAAGGGTGCGAGCGCCGCGGCCCTGTCGTCGAGTTCCTCGATCCTCACGCCCCCCGCGGACAGGATGACCATCGGGCCGAAGGACGGATCGACGATTGCGCCAAGCGCGATCTCGGTCCCCGGACGAACCATCGCAGACACGAGGACGCGAGGTCCCAGCCGTGCCGCCATCTCGCGATAGGCTCGCCTCAACGCCGCAGCGGAGGTGATCCCGGTTCTGACGCCGCCCACGTCGCTCTTGTGCGCATGCCCCTCCGCGGTCTTCAAGGCGACCGGGTATCCGATGGAACTGGCCGCCGCCAGTGCCTCGCGGCAGGACCCTGCGCGCTGGCTCGCCACCGTCGGCAGCCCGAAGTCGCGCAGCATGGCGAGTCCATCGTGCTCGTCGAGCGGAACGCCGCTCGCGAGGCGTGCACGCCAACGCCCCTCCACGTCGCCCGGTGGCCGCGATGCCGCTGCACATTCCCCTCGCCGCCGGTCCCGCCACCGCAAGGCATGCCTCACGGCAAGCAGCGTCTCGCGGGATCCCTCGAGCACGGCGATGCCTTCCTCGGCCAGGTCGCGCGCGAGGCGATGGTCGAAGGTCTTGGAGTAGTTCGTGGCGATCGCCACCGGCTTGTCCGACAGGCGCGCGACGCGACGCGCGGCCTCGACGACGCCAGCGGAGTACCAGTAGTCCTCGCGCACGTCGGAGAAGAATAATCCGAGCGCCACGTCCGGATCGGCCACGAGCGCGCCAAAGGATGCCGCGAAGCGCTCCACGTAGTCCTTG
>JBEGVV010000027.1:0-22346 GCA_041178225.1 Pseudomonadota bacterium
TCGAGCTCGCGCAGGAACGGGTTGATCACCGCCGAGCAATAGAACCCGGTCGGCGAGAAGCGATGGAGCAGGATGTCGCCCTTGCGCAGGTGGAGCAGGCGTTCCTTCCACTCCCGGCTGATCGGGCTTTCCTGCGTGAGCAGCGGGCGGGTGCCGAACTGGAAGGCGATCGGGCCGACATCCGGGTTGTCGAGGAACTCCGCCCATTCGCGCAGGAACCACACGCCGCCCGCCATCACGATCGGCGTCTGGTGCAGGCCGAACTCGTTCATCTGCTTGCGCAGCTCGACGATGCGCGGCAGCGGCGGCTCGGGCTTGCGCGGGTCCTCGGCGTTGGACAGGCCGTTATGCCCGCCGGCCAGCCACGGATCCTCGTAGACCACCGCGCCGAGGCCGTCGCGGAACTTGTGGTAGGAGCGCTTCCACAGCGCGCGGAAGGCGCGCGCCGAGGAGATGATCGGGTAGTAGTAGACGCCGTAGCGCGCGCAGATCTCGGCGACCTTGTAGGGCATGCCCGCGCCGCAGGTGACGCCGTGGACCAGGCCCTGCGCGCCCTCGAGGATGCCGTGGAGGATGCGCTCGGCGGCGGCCATCTCCCACAGGATGTTCATGTGGATGCGGCCATTGCCGCCGGAGGTCTCGTGCGCGATGCGCGCCTGGGCGATGCCGCCGCGGATCGAGTGCGCGATCAGCTCCTCGTGGCGCTCGCGCCGCGTGCGGCCGTGGTAGAGCTGCTCCACCAGCCTGCCGTCGGCGTCGTAGGAATCGGCGTTGACGCCGGAGAAGGTCCCGACGCCGCCAGCCCGCGCCCAGGCGCCCGAGCTCTCGCCGTTCGACACCGAGATGCCCTTTCCGCCCTCCACCAGGGGGAGGACCTCGCGGCCGGAGATGACGAGCGGCTTGAGGGCGAACATGAAGGCGGCTTCCCGGCTTGCGTCCTGGAGAGGGTGTCTTCGTCCTGGCCCGCGCGTCGCGCGCGGCGTGGATGTTCCTAGCGCAGCCCCGGCGGGTTTGAAAGGCCCGCGCGACCCGAGGGCAGGGCCCGGGGCGGCCGCGGCGGCCACGCCGGCAGGGCGCGCCGAACGACGCTCACGCGATCGCCGCGGCGATCGCGCCGGGCACGTCGCTGATCAGGCTGTCGGCGCCCCAGCCGCGTATCTCCACCGCGCGCGCGGCGTCGTTGACGGTCCAGACCAGCACGGGGAAGCCATGGCGATGCGCCTCCTCGACCTGGCCGCGCGTGAGCTCGCGGAAGCCCGGGTGGATCGTGGCGCAGCCCAGGGCGCGCGCGGCGCCGATCCAGTCGCCCTCCAGCCGCTCGGCGAGGAAGCCGCGCGGCAGGGCTGGCGCCGCCTCGCGCGCGGCCTCGAGCGAGGCCGCCTTGAAGGACGAGATGACGGGCACGGGCGCGCCGGCGGGCCAGCTTCGCGCGACCACGGCGAGCGCCGCGTGGCTCGTCTCGCGCTCGAGCCCGGGGCAGGGCTTGACCTCGAGGTTGAAGCCCATGCCCAGCGACAGCAGCAGGGCGAGCGACTCCTCCAGCGTCGGGACGTGCTCGCCGCGGAAGCGATCGCCGAAGACCGCGGGGCAGCCCGCGTCGATGCGCGAGATCTCCGCCAGCGTCATGTCGCGCACGGCGCCGCGCGCGTCCGTGGTGCGGTCGACCGTCTCGTCGTGGATCAGCACCGGCACGCCGTCGCGCGTCAGCTTGACGTCGAACTCGACCCAGGTCGCGCCCTCCTCGTGGGCGCGGCGCAGCCCGGCCAGCGTGTTCTCCGGCGCGTTGGTGCGCGCGCCGCGATGGCCGATGATCGTGGGTATCCGCAGCATCCTTGCTCTCCTCAGCCCGCGAAGGGATCGGCGACGCGCGGCCAGTAGGGCAGGCGCCGCTTCGTGTAGGGGATCGACCCGAAGTCCGGCGCGATCGACCCGGGCGTCGCGACGTAGCGTATCGCGGATGCGATGGGCGCGAAGCCCGCGTGGAAATGCTGCGTCGACTTCACCACCACGATGCGCCGCCGCGCGAGCTCGATGCCGAGCGCGGTGAACCCGTCGGGATGGAAGGGCTGGGTGCGCGCGGTGTTGAGCACGATGTCGATGCCGCCCGCCTCGATCCAGACGGCGGTGCCCATGGCGCTGGTGCCGCCGCTGAGCCCGGTCTGGCGATGGTCCTCGACGACGCGCCGCACCGTCGCCACGAGGTCGACGGGGTCGCCGGAGACCGGGCCGCACTTGCCGCCCACGCGCAGCTCGAGCGTCGCGCCCTCGCCGGCCTCGGCGCAGAAGCGCACGGCGACCGGGTCCCAGAAATACCCGATCGCCGCGTCGCGCACGCCGCGCTCGACCAGCCGCCGCAGCACGAAGGTGCTGTCGGAGGGCGCGCCGCCGCCGGCGTTGTCGGCGACCTCGGCGAGCACGACCGGCCCGCGCGGCGCGGCCAGCGCGGCGTCGATCGCCTCGTCGACCGTGTCGTGCGCGGTATGCGTGGCGTCGCGCATCGCGAAGACCTCGGCGGCGAGGCGCGCGGCGAGCGCGCGCGCCTTCGCCTCGTCGCCATCCGCGACCACCACGGTCTTCGCGCCCACGTCGGCGACGTCGCCCCAGGGGAAGCCATGGCCGAAGGAGACCGAGAGGATCCCGTCGCGCCCCTCGAGCGCGGCCATGCGCGCGACGAAGGACTTCATCGGCTCCACCGGCGTGCGCCACATGTCGACCATGCGGCAGTCATGGAAGGCCATGACCGGCCGGATCTCGCCGCGCGCGGCGCGCGTCACCAGGTCGTAGACCTCGTGCGCGCGGTCGGCCGCGTCGACATGCGGGTATTCCTTGTACGCGACGATGACGTCGCAGGCCGTGCGCATCGCCTCGGTGAGGTGGCAATGCAGGTCGAGCTCCATGCCGATCGGCACGCGCGGCCCCACGATGGCGCGCACCGCCGCGGCGACGTCGCCCTCGCAGTCGTCCTGGCCATGCGCGACCATCGCGCCGTGCATGAACAGCATGACCGCGTCGACCGGCATCGCCGCGCGCAGATCCTCGAGGATGGCCGCCTTGAACTTCGCGTAGGCCGCCGCGAGCGTGCGCCCGGCGGGCGCGGCGTAGGCGCAGAGCCCTTCCGCGACCTCGTGGCCGTCGCGCTCGGCGCGCTCGCGCCAGACGATCAGCGGGATGTTGCCGCCCGTGGGCGGCTGGCGCGAGCCGTCGCCGCGCCGGAGCATGCGCTCGGCGAAGCTGCGCTCGCCGGTCGGGATCGGCGAGAAGGTGTTGGTCTCGGTGACGAGCGAGGCGGTGAAGATGCGCATGCGCGGCTGGCTCCGTTGCGGGCATGCACAGCCTGCCGCGCGCCGGGGGCATGACGCCAGTTTCGTCTTCATCCTCCCCCGCCCGCCCCGCGCCGCCGGGGGCGGGCCCTGCCGCCTCGCGCCGCCGCGCTACTCCGCCGCGATGGCGGGGCCGCCACGCTCGTGGCGGGTGGCGTGGAGCAGGTCGTCGAGGTGGCGCGCGATCGCGCCCATGCCCGAGCGCCCGGCGCGCGCCTCGGCCTCGGGGTTGTAGTTGGTGTTCGTGTTGACGTCGTAGGTGTAGGCGACGCCCTCGGCGTCGACGATGAACTCGATGCCCGCGACGCCGATCTCGTTGGCGGCGAGGAAGGCCTCGTAGCGCGCGACGAGCGGGCTCGAGAACCCGTCGACGATGCTGAAGCGCGCGCCCGGCGCCACGGCCGGGCAGGCCGCGCCAGCCTCGGCCTCGCACTGGTCGGCGGGGCAGAGCTCGAAGCCCTGCGAGGTGTCGACGCGCACGGCGTAGAGGAAGCGCCCGCCGACGAACTCGACGCGGGTGATGAAGGGCTCGGGCGCGCGGATGTAGCGCTGCACGAGCCAGATGCCGTCGACCGGCTGCTCGACCGAGGGATCGGCGAGGTGCTGGGCGAGGCCCCCGGCGCCGAGGACCAGCTTCACGCCCAGCCCCTTGCCCGCGCGGTTGTGCTTCAGGATCACGGGGAAGCCGAGCCGCCCGGCTGCCTCGGCGATGTGCTCGGGGCCGATCGCGGCGATCGTGTCCGGCGTGCGCACGCCGAACCTGGCCAGCGCCTGGTACTGCGCGACCTTGCTGACCTCGAGCGCCAGCGCGCGCCGTCCGTTCACCACCGTGCGGCCGTGGCGGGCGAGCCATTCGAGAACGGCGGCGGCGTATTCCGGCGCGTAGCGGTGGCCGCGCGTGTGAGAGGACGCGCTCATGCGGTTGTAGAACACGCCCTCGGGCGGCGGGCGCGTCAGGTCGAGCAGGCCGCGATCGAGGAACAGCTCCTCGAAGGGCGTCCCCAGCCGCGCGAATTGCGCGCGCAGCGGGTCGACCCAGGCGTCGTTCTCGTGGATGACATGGACCTTGCGCATCGACCCGCTCCTCGTGGCTTGCGGGTGGAGGATGCGGGCGCGGGCCCGGCGCGCTCAAACCAGATTGTCTTGCGTGCGCTTCAAGCTGCGTTGAAGCGCGCCGGGGACAGCGCGGCCTCGGCCACGCCGCGATCGGCGATCGCGGCGGGCAGCGCGCGGCGATCGACCAGCGCGGCGGCGCACAGGGCCATGGCGGGCGTCGTCTGGAAGCCGTAGCCGCCCTGGCCCGCGAGCCAGAAGAAGCCCGGCACGACCGGGTCGTAGCCGACCACCGGCGTCTTGTCGGCGACGAAGCTGCGCAGGCCCGCCCAGCGATGCGCGATGCGCGCGACCGGGATGTCGGCGGCCTGCTGGATGCGGTCGACCGCGATCGCGACGTCGAGCTCGTCGGGCTGCGCGTCGCAGGGCTCGCTCGGCGTCTCGTCCGCGGGCGAGCAGAGCAGCTTCCCGGCATCGGGCTTGAAGTAGAAGCTCTCGTCGGCGGCGATGACGGAGGGCCATGCCTCCGCGCCCATGCCCGGCGGCGGGTCGACGAGGAACGCCGTGCGCCGCTTCGGCACGAGGCCGATCGGCCGCGCGCCGGCCATCGCGCCGATCGCGTCGCACCACGCGCCGCCGGCATCGACGACCACTGGCGCGCGGATCGCGCCCGCGCGCGTCTCCAGCCGCCAGGCCTCGCCATCATGGGCGAGGGCGAGCAGCTCGGCCTCCATGCGCACCTGCCCGCCGCGCTGCCTCAGCGCGCGCAGGAACCCCGCCAGCATGGCGTTCGTGTCGATGTCCATCGCGTCGGGCTCGACCACCCCGCCGCGCACCCAGTCGCGGCGCAGCGACGGCACGCGCGCCAGCGCCTCCGCGGCCGGGATCTCGCGCACGCTCGGCACGAGGCGCGCGCCCTCCTCGGCGAGGCCGGCGAGCAGCGCCTCCTGGCCCTCGGTGCCGACGAACATCACGCCGCGCGGCGCGAGCAGCGCGTGCTCCGAGAACCCCGCGGGCGGCGCCATGAGGAAGTCGCGGCTGGCGACGGAGAGGCCGCGCACCGTCGCGTTGCCATAGGTCTCGGAGAACAGCGCCGCCGACCGGCCCGAGGTGTGGTAGCCGGCCTGCGCCTCGCGCTCGAGCAGCACGACCCTGTGCCGCGCGGCCATCGCCCAGGCCGCCGAGGCGCCGGCGATGCCCGCGCCGATGACCGCGATGTCGAAGCTCTCCATGCCCGCCTCCCGTCTGCAGCGGGTCGCATGCTGCGACGGGGCGGGCCGCCGCACAATCCCGTGCCGCGCGCCGGTGGCCGCGCGCGGCGCGCATGGCGGGACCGCGGCCGCCCATGCGAGGATGGGCGTCCTGCAAGGGGAGGAAGCCGCGATGCGACGCAACAGGCTGCGCGAGAAGCTCGACGCCGGGGAGCCCACGCTGGGCACGCACCTGCTGTCCTGCTGGCCGACGCTGGTCGAGCTGGTCGGGCAGGCGGGCCACTACGACTATGTCGAGTTCACGGCCGAGTACGCGCCCTTCGACCTGCACGACCTCGACAACCTAGGCCGCGCGCTCGAGCTCGCCGGGCTCGGCGGCATGATGAAGCACGAGCAGACGCAGTGGACCCACCAGGCGATGCGCTCGATCGGCTCGGGCTTCCAGTCCGCGCTCTTCGCCGACGTGCGCACGGTCGAGGACGCGCGCGCCTGCGTGCGCGCGGTGCGCGCAGAGGAGCCGCGCGCGGGCGGGCTGGCGGGCGTGGGCATGCGCCGCGACGTCGGCACGATGCGCGACGCGGGCCAGCCTTCCTTCGTGAAGGCGCTCGACGACGTGGTGGTCGCGATCATGGTCGAGAAGCGCCAATGCGTGGAGGACATCGAGGCCATCCTCTCCGTGCCCGGCATCGACATGGTGCAGTTCGGCCCCGCCGACTACGCGATGAGCATCGGGCGCACCGGCGAGTGGAGCCATCCCGAGGTGCGCGCGGCCGAGCGCCGGACGATCGAGGCCGCGCTCAAGCGCGGCATCCATCCGCGCGCCGAGATCTCCGAGCCCGCGCAGGCGGCGCGCTTCCTCGAGATGGGCGTGCGGCATTTCTGCATCGGCTGGGACGTCACGATCCTCAATGCCGCCTGGCGCGCCAATGGCGAGGCCATGCTCTCGATCCTCGGCGGCCCCGGCGGCCGGTCGCGGCGCGCCGTCGCGCGCAAGCCGGCTCGCAAGGCCGCGAAGCCCGCGCGGCGCGGCGGCAACTACCGCTGAGCCGGTAGGCCGGGAATTGGCGGGCTGCCCGGCGCGTTGGACCGGGCAAGCGAAGGAGGGATCGGATGACGTCGAAGCATGCCACCGCGGCGCTGGCCGCGATCACCCTGGCGCTGGCCGCTGGCCTCGCCTCGGCGCAGGTGCCGCTGCCCAAGTCGGGCTCCTGCCCGTCGGGCTACCATACGAGCGGCGGCTACTGCACGCCGTCCTCGGCGAATGCCCGCCCCGCGGTGCCCAAGACCGGCTCCTGCCCGTCGGGCTACCACACCAGCGGCGACTACTGCCTCGCGAGCAGCGCGAACGCGAAGCCCGCGGTGCCCAAGGCTGGCTCCTGCCCGTCGGGCTACCACACGAGCGGCGACTACTGCCTGAAGAACTGAGCGCGCGCGCCGCGCCCGGCGCTCAGCGCGCGAGGCGCGGCGCGGCCTCGGCCAGGCGCGCGGCCGCGCCGTCGAGCGTGGCGTCGTTCTTGGCGAAGCAGAAGCGCACGACGCTGCGCATGCTCGCGTCGGCGTAGAAGGCGGAGACGGGGATCGCCGCGACGCCGGCCTCCGCCACCAGGCGGCGGCAGAAGGCGGCGTCGTCGCGCAGCCCCATCGGCGCCAGGTCGACGTTCAGGAAATACGTGCCCTCCGTCGGCAGCGCGGCGAGCCCCGCCGCGCCCAGGCTCCGCGCCAGGCGGTCGCGCCGCGCCTGCAGGTCCCCGCGCATCGCGTCGAAATGCGTGGCCGGCTTGCCGAGCCCGTAGGCCACGGCCACCTGCAGGTTCGGCGGCGTCGTGAACGTGATGTACTGGTGCGCCTTGGCGAGGACCTTGAGCAGCTCGGGCGCTGCGACGACGAAGCCGACCTTCCAGCCGGTCAGGCAGAAGATCTTCCCCGCCGAGCCGATCTTGACGCTGCGCGCGCGCAGGTCCGGGATGGCGAGCACCGAGGTATGGCGCCGCCCGTCGAAGACCACGTGCTCCCAGACCTCGTCGGCGACGACGATGGCGCGGGTGCCGGCCGTGGCGTCGGCGAGGAGCTGCAGCTCCGCGGGCCCGTAGACCGCGCCGGAGGGGTTCTGCGGGTTGTTGAGCAGCACGACGCGCGTGCGCGGCGTGATCGCCTCGGCGAGCTGCGCGGCGGTGAAGCGCCAGTCCGGCGGCGCCAGCTTGACGAAGCGCGGCACGCCGCCGGCGCGGCGCACCAGCGGCAGGTAGGCGTCGTAGGCGGGCTCGAAGAGCACGACCTCGTCGCCGGGCTCGACCAGCGCCAGCAGCGCGCCGGCCAGCGCCTCGGTGGCGCCCGAGGTGACCATCACCTCGCTCGCGGCGTCGACCTCGAGGCCCTGGTGGTCGAGGTAGTGGCGCGCCACGGCCTGGCGCAGCTCGGGCAGGCCGAGCATCGGCGGGTACTGGTTCCAGCCCGAGACGACGGCCTCCGCGGCCTTGCGGCGCACGTCCTCCGGGCCGGGGTCGTCGGGGAAGCCCTGGCCGAGGTTGATGGCCTGGTGCTCGCGCGCCAGCGCCGACATCTCCTCGAAGATGCTGACCGGCAGCCCGGCGAAGATCGGGTTCATGGGCTGGGCCTCGAGGGTGGTGGCGCGACGATGCGCGCGACGATCGCGCGCACGACCGGCAGCACGACGAGCACGGCGGGGAAGGCGACGCTCCAGGACCACGCCCAGTTGGTCATCCACTTGGCGAGGAGGATGTCGGCGAGGCCGATCGAGCGCAGCGTCGAGATGCCGGAGACCATGCAGGACATGAGGCCGGACAGGAGCAGCGCGGTGACGACGTGAGCGTAGCGGTGGGGGATGCGTGCCATGGGACGGGGATGCTGCCTCAGTCGCCGCCAAATGGAAACGGGGCCGGGGCTTTCGCCCCGACCCCGTCGCCATCCCCTCGCGGGGAGCCGGCGCTCAGTCCGCCGACGAGTCCTGCCTCGGCTCGCGCGGCTCGCGCGGCTTGTCGAACTGCGCCGAGATGTCCTCGCCGGTCGCCTGGTCGACGCGCTTCATCGACAGCTTGACCTTGCCGCGGTCGTCGAAGCCGATGAGCTTCACCTTCACCTGGTCGCCGATCTTCACGACGTCGGTCGTCTTCTCGACGCGGCGCGGGGCCAGCTCCGAGATGTGGACGAGGCCATCGCGGCTGCCCATGAAGTTGACGAAGGCGCCGAAGTCCATCGTCTTGACGACCTTGCCGGTGTAGATCGCGCCCATCTCGGGCTCGGCGACGATGCCCTTGATCCAGTCGATCGCCTGCTTCGCCTTCTCGCCGTCGGCCGAGGCGACCTTGATCGTGCCGTCGTCCTCGATGTCGATCTTGCAGCCGGTGACCTCGGTGATCTCGCGGATCACCTTGCCGCCGGTCCCGATGACCTCGCGGATCTTCTCCTTCGGGATCGTGAAGGTCGTGATCCGCGGCGCGTTGCGGCTGACCTCGCCGCGCGCCTCCGCCAGGCCCTTGGCCATCTCGCCGAGGATGTGCAGGCGGCCGTCGCGCGCCTGGCCCAGCGCGGTCTTCATGATCGCCTCGTTGATCGAGGTGATCTTGAGGTCCATCTGCAGCGAGGTGACGCCGGCCTCGGTGCCCGCGACCTTGAAGTCCATGTCGCCGAGATGGTCCTCGTCGCCGAGGATGTCGGAGAGCACCGCGACGCCCTGGTCCTCCTTGATGAGGCCCATGGCGATGCCGGCCACGGGGCGCGCCAGCGGCACGCCCGCGTCCATCAGCGCCAGCGACGCGCCGCAGACCGTCGCCATCGAGGACGAGCCGTTCGACTCGGTGATCTCGGAGACGACGCGCAGCGTGTACGGGAACTTGTCCTTCGCGGGGAGCAGCGGATGGACCGCGCGCCAGGCGAGCTTGCCGTGCCCGACCTCGCGGCGGCCCGGCGAGCCCATGCGCCCGGTCTCGCCGACCGAGTACGGGGGGAAGTTGTAGTGGAGCAGGAAGTGCTCGCGGTACTCGCCCTCGAGCGCGTCGATGATCTGCTCGTCGTCGCCGGTGCCCAGCGTCGCCGTGACCAGCGCCTGGGTCTCGCCGCGCGTGAACAGCGCCGAGCCATGGGTGCGCGGCAGGATGCCGACCTCGGTGACGATCGGGCGGACGGTGCGCGTGTCGCGCCCGTCGATGCGCCGGCCGGTCTCGAGGATGTTGAGGCGGACGATCTCAGCCTCCAGCTCCTTGAACACGCCCGGCGCGACCGCGAGCTCCGCGGGCTTGTCGGCGAACATCGCCAGCGCCTTCTTCTTCACCGCGCCGACGGCCTGCTGGCGCTCGCCCTTGGCGACGATGCGGTAGGCCTGCGCCAGCTCGTCGCGCAGCGCCGCCTTGATCGCGGCGGTGACGCTCGCGACCTCGGGGGCGGCCGCGGGGACCTGGAACGGCTCCTTGGCGCAGCGCTCGGCGAGGCTGATGATCGCGTCGATCACCGGCTGGAACTCGCGGTGGCCGAACATGACCGCCCCGAGCATGACCTCCTCCGAGAGCTCCTTGGCCTCGGACTCGACCATCAGGACGCCGTCCTGCGTGCCCGCGACCACGAGGTCGAGGGCCGAGGAGGACGCCTCGTCCATCTGCGGGTTGAGCTTGTACTCGCCGTCGATGTAGCCGACGCGCGCCGCGCCGATCGGGCCCAGGAAGGGCACGCCGGAGATGGTGAGCGCGGCCGAGGCCGCGACCATCGCGACGATGTCGGGGTCGTTCTCCAGGTCGTGGCTCAGCACGGTGCAGATCACCTGCACCTCGTTGCGGAAGCCGTCGGCGAAGAGCGGGCGGATCGGGCGGTCGATGAGGCGGGAGGTGAGGACCTCCTTCTCCGTCGGGCGGCCCTCGCGCTTGAAGAAGCCGCCGGGGATCTTGCCCGCCGCGGAGGTCTTCTCCTGGTAGTGCACGGTGAGCGGGAAGAAGTCGATGCCGGGCTTCGGGGCCTTGGCATAGACGACCGTGGCGAGCACGACCGTGTCGCCGTAGCGCGCGACGACGGAGCCGTCGGCCTGGCGGGCGATCTTGCCGGTCTCGAGCACGAGCTTGCGCCCGCCCCAGACCAGTTCCTTGCGATAGATGTCGAACATTGGGTTCCTTCCTTCCGACCTACGGACGGGACGCGCCGCGTGCCTTCACGCGCGCGCGGCGAGGGGCGGGCGCCCGGATGGCGCCCTTGGACCCTTCGCCTCGATCAGCGACAGACTTCATCGGACTGGGCCTCCGGGGGCGTAGGCAGGTCCCCCTCGGGCCGGGTGCTTCGGGGCGGAAGCGCGCGAGGCTGTCGACTTATCCGATCCTTCGCGCGCGGCGGGTGCCGCCCCGTTGCCGGCCCTCGCGCGCCTCAGCGGCGCAGCTCGAGCCGGTCGACGAGCTTCTCGTAGCGCGTCGCGTCGACGCGCTTCAGGTAGTCGAGAAGCCGGCGCCGCTGGCCGACCATCATCAGCAGGCCGCGGCGCGAGTGGAAATCCTTGGCATGGGTGCCGAGATGCTCGCTCAGGTTCTTGATGCGCTCGGAGAGCAGGGCGACCTGCACTTCCGGCGAACCGGTGTCGCCCTCCTTCTGGGCGTAGAGCTTCACGATCTCGTTCTTGCGTTCCGGGGTGATCGACATCGCCAGAGCCTCCTTCAGGTGTTGCGGTTGAACACGCGCAGCGGCCTCGCCTGCCCGTCCTCGATGCGCGCGAGGGCGACGAGGGTCCCGGCCTCCAGCACCGCGACGACGCGGCCCGGGGGCAGGGCGGACAGCTGGAGGGCTGCGCGCGGCAGCTGCACGGCCCGGCCGTGCCTGATGGCATCGGCCTCGGCCCCGGTCACGGCCAGCGCCGGGATGTCGTCCAGCGCGGTCTCGACCGGTAGCAGTTGAGCGCGGGGCTTGTAGCCCGGGGCCTCCAGGGTTTCCAGAGAAATCCCCCGGGACAGGTCGAAGGGCCCGACCTCCAGCCGCCTCAACGCCACGAGGTGGCCGCAGGTTCCCAGCCGCCGCGCGAGGTCGCGGCCGAGCGAGCGGACATAGGTCCCCTTGCCGCAGGCGACCTCGAAGCGCGCCCGGCCTGGCGAGACTATCTCAACGAGTTCAAGGGCGTCGATGCGCACCCGCCGTGCCGGCAGGGAGAAGTCCTCGCCCGCCCGGGCACGGCGATAGGCCGGCACGCCGTCCTGCTTGATGGCCGAATAGGGTGGCGGGACCTGCTCGATCTCGCCAAGGAAGGCCGGCAGCGCTGCGAGGATCGCCTCGCGGGCCGGCCGCATGTCCGAGCGCGCGGTGACCTCGCCCTCGAGGTCGTCGGTGCTGCGCTCCTCGCCCCAGGCGACCTCGAAGGCGTAGCGCTTCGCCCCGTCCATGACGTGGTCGACCAGCTTGGTCGCCTCGCCGAAGGCGATGACCAGGACGCCGGAGGCCAGCGGATCGAGCGTGCCGCAATGCCCGGCCTTGGCCGCGCCCAGCGCGCGGCGCGCGCGGCCCAGCGCCTGGGTCGAGGTGGGGCCGACGGGCTTGTCGAGGACCAGGAACCCGTCGAGCCTGTCGCCGCGGCGCTTCATCGCGCGCGCGGCCTCAGCCGAGGTCGCGCTTCACGGCCCCGGAGCGCAGCAGCGCCTCGAGCCGCGCGCCCTCGTCGAAGGACCGGTCGAGCTCGAAATGCAGTTCCGGCGCGTGGCGCAGCTCGACCCGCCGCGCGACCTCCGAGCGCAGGAAGCCGCGCGCGCGGCGCAGCGCCGCGACGATCTCCTTCGCGTCGCCGCCGCCCAGCGGCAGCACGAAGGCCGAGGCATGCTTGAGGTCGGGCGAGGCGCGCACCTCGCTGACCGTGATGCTGGCGCCGGACAGGGCCGGGTCGCGCAGGTGCCCCTCCCCCAGCGCCTCGACGAGCGCGCGGCGGATGAGCTCGCCCGCGCGCAGCTGGCGCGTCGAGGGCGGCCTCGGGCCGCCCGGCCTGGCTGGGCCGCCTGGCGTCACAGCGCGCGCGCCACTTCCTCGATCTCGAAGGCCTCGATCACGTCGCCGGGACGGATGTCCTGGTAGTTCTCGAACGCCATGCCGCACTCGTAGCCGGACTGGACCTCGCGGACCTCGTCCTTGAAGCGGCGCAGCGTCTTGAGCGTGCCTTCGTGGATGACGACGTTGTCGCGCAGCAGGCGCACCTTGGCGCCGCGCTTGACCATGCCCTCGGTGACCATGCAGCCGGCGACCTTGCCGGACCTGGACACGTCGAAGACCTGCCGGATCTCGGCGTTGCCGAGGAACTTCTCGCGCAGCGTCGGGGCCAGCATGCCGCTGAGCGCGGCCTTTATGTCGTCGATGATGTTGTAGATGATCGAGTAGTAGCGGATCTCGACGCCGTCGCGCTTGGCGATGTCGCGGGCCTGCGCCGTCGCGCGCACGTTGAAGCCCACGATGATGCCGTTCGACGCCTTGGCCAGGGCCACGTCGCCCTCGGTGATCGCGCCGACCGCGCCGTGCAGCATGCGCGTCTTCACCTCGTCGGTGCCGAGCTTGCCGATCGAGGCGGCGATCGCCTCGACCGAGCCCTGCACGTCCGCCTTGACGACGACGCCCAGTTCCTTCGCGGCGCCTTCCTGGATGCGCGAGAACATGTCGGCGAGCGTGCCGCGCCCCATCGCCGCGGCGCGCGCGTCGCGCGCGCGCTTCTGGCGGAAGGACGTGATCTCGCGCGCACGCGCCTCGGACTCGACGACCGCGAAGTCGTCGCCCGCGGACGGCGTGCCGTCGAGGCCGAGCACCTCGACGGGCATCGACGGGCCGGCCTCGCGGACCGGCGCGCCGTTGTGGTCGACCAGCGCGCGCACCTTGCCCCACTCGGAACCGGCGACGACGATGTCGCCGACCCGCAGCGTGCCCTTCTGGACCAGCACGGTGGCGACGACGCCGCGGCCGCGGTCGAGCTTCGCCTCGACGACGGCGCCGGCGGCGGCGCGCTCCGGGTTGGCCTTGAGGTCGAGCACCTCGGCCTGGAGCAGGATCGCCTCCTCGAGCTTGTCGAGGTTGGTCTTCTTGAGCGCCGACACCTCGACGGCGAGCACGTCGCCGCCATAGCCCTCGAGCGCGACGTCGTGCTGCAGCAGGTCGACGCGGACCTTGTCCGGGTTGCCGCCCGGCTTGTCGATCTTGTTGATCGCCACGATCAGCGGCACCTCGGCCGCCTTGGCGTGGCTGATCGCCTCGATCGTCTGCGGCTGGATGCCGTCGTCGGCGGCCACGACCAGGACGACGATGTCCGTGACCGAGGCGCCGCGCGCGCGCATCGCGGTGAAGGCCTCGTGGCCGGGCGTGTCGAGGAAGGTGATGCGCCGGCCGGCCCTGGTCTCGATCTGGTAGGCGCCGATGTGCTGCGTGATGCCGCCGGCCTCGTGCGCCGCGACGTCGGTCTGGCGCAGGGCGTCGAGCAGCGACGTCTTGCCGTGGTCGACATGGCCCATGATCGTGACGACGGGCGCGCGCGGCAGCGCCGCGTCGTCGCTGTCGTCGCCCATGCCGATGCCGATCTCGACGTCGGACTCCGCGACGCGCTTGAACTTGTGGCCGAACTCGCCGACCACGAGCTCCGCCGTGTCGGCGTCGATCGTCTGGTTGATGGTCGCCATGACGCCCATCTTCATGAGCGTCTTGACGACGTCGGCGCCGCGCTCGGCCATGCGGTTGGCGAGTTCCTGCACCGTGATCGCCTCGGGGATGACGACCTCGCGCACGATCTTGGCCTGCGCCATGCCGCCACCGGACATGCCCTGGCGGTCCTTGGCCGCGCGCCGCTTGATCGCGGCGAGCGAGCGGGCGCGGAACTGGTTGTCGTCGGACAGCGCCTGCTGCAGCGACACCTTGCCCATCGGGCGGCGCTTGTCGTCCGTGCGCTTGAGGCCGAGCGTCGGCTTGCGCGGCGGGATGACCGGCATGCCCGGGCGGCGCGGGCGAGGCTTGTCGTCCTCCTCCTCGGCCGGGGCGGCGCCCGCGGAGCCGAGCTTGGCCACGGCGGCCTTGGCGGTCGCGTCGGCCGTCCTGCGGCGCTGCGCGTCCTCCTCGGTCTGCTTGCGGCGCGCCTCCTCGTCGACCTTGCGCTTCTCGTCATCGGCCTTGGCGCGCAGCGCGGCCTCGACCTTCTGGCGATCCTCGTCCTCCGCCCTGCGCCGCGCCTCGTCCTCGGCGCGGCGGCGCGCCTCGTCGTCGGCGGCGCGCGCGGACTCGGTGTCCTCGCGGCGGCGCAGCTCCTCGACGCGCTGCTGCTGCTGCTGCGTCTTGAGCGCGCGCTGGCGCGCGGCGCGCTCCTCCTCGGTGAGGACGCGCAGCACGGCGGGCTTGCCCGGCATGACGGGTCGGGGCGGCGGGATGGGCCCGGAGGGCGCCGGCGTGGCGGGCCGCGGCGCGGGCGTCGCGGCGGCGGGGGCCGGCGCGGGCGTGGCGACTGGCGCTGGCGCGGGGGCAGGTGCGGCGGGCGCGGCCGCCACCGGGGCCGGTGCGGGTGCGGGTGCGGGTGCCGGGGCCGGTGCCGCGGGCGCGGCCGGCGGCTCGGCCCGCGCCGCGGGCGTCGCGGCCGGGCCGATGATGCGCTTCTTCTTCACCTCGACCTGAACGGTCTTGGTGCGCCCGTGCGGGAAGCTCTGGCGCACCTGACCGGCATCGCCGGCGCCGCCACGCAGCTCCAGGCGCGTGCCTGGCCTGGCGAGGCCAAGGCGCTTCTTGCTGTCGGGTTCCTTGCTGTCGGTCATCGTCGGTCCGATCGGGTCTGTGTTCTTCGGTTTCGGTGGATCAGTGGGCGGTCGCGGCGGCGCCGCGGAATCCGGCGAGGCGGGCATGCTCGGCCGCGAGGCGCGCGGCCCAGCCCCGGTCGACGATGCCCGCGTGGACGAGGGCATCGCGCCCGAAGGCCTGGCCGAGCTCGTCGCGCGTGAGCAGCGCCAGGCGCGGGACCTCGGGCCCGGCGAGGCGCGCGTCCTCCGAGGGGCTGGCGTCGGCGGCGGAGACGATCGCCACGAGCGTGCCGCGGCCCAGCGCCGCGCGGGTCTTCTCGAAGCCGGCGACCGCCGCGCCTGCGCGCCGCGCGAGGCCGAGCCAGTCGACGATGCGCCGCGCCAGCGCCGCCTCGACGCGGTCGGCGAGGTCCGGCGCGACGCGCAGCTTCTGCCGCGCGGCGCGGGAGAACGCGTTGCGCTCGACCGCGGCGGCGACCGCCGCGCGCGTCGCGCTGGTCCACAGGCCGCGGCCCGGCAGGGTCCCGGCGATGTCGGGGACCAGGCCCAGCTCGGGGTCGGGCGCGGCGACGAAGCGCAGCATCGCCTCGCGCGGGCGCACCTCGCCGGTGGCGAGGCAGCGGCGTTCGCCCTCGGCCATCGGCGTCGCGTCGTCCAGCGCTTGCGCGAGCTGCGTCATCGCGTTCAGTTCTTCCCCTCTTCGGCGAACCAGTGCTCGCGCGCCTTCATGATGATCGCGTTGGCGGTGTCGGCGTCCATCTCGCCGGCGCCCAGGATCTCCACCAGCTCGTCGCCGGCCAGGTCGCCCAGGTCGTCGAGCGTCTTCACGCCCTTCTCGCCGAGCGCCACCAGCATCCCCGGGGTCAGGCCCTCGATCGCGGCGACGTCGTCGCCGACGCCGAGCTCGCGGCGCTTCTCGTCGTATTCCGCGTCGCGCTTCTCGACCCAGGCCGCGGCGCGGGCCTGCAGCTCCTCGGCGATCGCCTCGTCGAAGCCCTCGATCGCGCCGAGGTCCTCGACGGCGACGGAGGCGACCTCCTCCACGCGCGTGAAGCCCTCGGTCACCAGCAGGCCGGCGATGACGTCGTCGACGTCCAGCGCCTCGACGAAGAGCGCGGAGCGCGTGCGGAACTCCTCCTGCCGGCGCTCGGATTCCTCGGCCTCGGTCAGGATGTCGATCGCCCAGCCCGTGAGCATCGAGGCAAGGCGCACGTTCTGGCCGCGGCGGCCGATCGCGAGCGAGAGCTGCTCGTCCGGCACCACGACCTCGATGCGGTGGTCGTCCTCGTCGAGCACGACCTTGGCGACCTCGGCCGGCGCGAGCGCGTTGACGACGAAGGTCGCGGTGTCGGGCGACCAGGGGATGATGTCGATCTTCTCGCCCTGGATCTCCTGCACGACGGCCTGCACGCGGCTGCCGCGCATTCCGACGCAGGCGCCGACCGGGTCGATCGAGGAATCGTTCGACACCACGCCGATCTTGGCGCGGCTGCCGGGGTCGCGCGCGACCGACTTGATCTCGATGATGCCGTCGTAGATCTCCGGCACCTCCTGCGCGAAGAGCTTGGCGACGAATTGCGGGTGGGTGCGCGACAGGAAGATCTGCGGCCCGCGGGCCTCCTTGCGCACGTCGTAGATGTAGGCGCGCACGCGGTCGGAGACCTTGAAGGTCTCGCGCGGGATCGTCTCGTCGCGGCGCAGCACCGCCTCGGCGCGGCCGAGGTCGACGGTGACGTTGCCGAACTCCACGCGCTTGACGATGCCGTTGACGATCTCGCCCACGCGGTCCTTGTACTCGTTGAACTGGCGCTCGCGCTCGGCGTCGCGCACGCGCTGCACGATCACCTGCTTCGCCGTCTGCGCGTTGATGCGGCCGAGGTCGATCGCCGGCAGCGCGTCGGTCAGGAAGTCGCCGACCTTTGCGTCGGGATGGATGTCCTGCGCCGCCTCGAGGCTGATCTGCGTGAACTCGTTCTCCACCGGCTCGGCGACCAGCCGGTAGCGGAAGAGCTGCGTCTCGCCGGTCTGCCGGTCGATCGTGGCGCGGATGTCGTGCTCGGGCCCGTACTTGGCCTTCGCCGCCTTCTGCAGCGCCATCTCCATCGCCTCGAGCACCTGCTCGCGGTCGATCGACTTCTCGCGCGCGACGACGTCTGCTGCCTGCAGCATCTCGATGCGGTTGTATGCGGTCTTGGTCTCGGCCATGGCGGCTAGGTCCCTTGGGGTTGGGCTCAGTGCGTGACTTTCCCGGCCTGCGCCGCGCGGATCAGCTCGTCGGTCAGGACGAGCTTGGCGCGGGTGATGGCCGGGATGGGAAGCTCGACCTCGCCGGTCTCGGTGGCGAGGAGGAGCGTCGTCTCGGTGGCGGACAGGATGCGGCCGGTGAAGCGGCGCTGGCCGGCGACCGGCTCGCGGCACTCCATCTTCGCGACATGGCCGGCGAAGCGGGCGTAGTCGGCGGCCTTGACCAGCGGGCGGTCGATGCCAGGGGAGCTCACCTCGAGCGTGTAGGCCTCGGGCAGCGGGTCCTCGACGTCGAGCTTGGCGGAGATCGCGCGGCTGATCGCCTCGCAATCCTCGACGGTCATGGGGGCGCGGTCGACGCGCTCGGCCATCACCTGCAGCGTCGGGCGATGCCGGCCGGAGACGACGACTCGCACGAGCTCGTAGCCCAGCCCCTCGACGGTCGGCTGGATCAGGGTCTCGAGTGTCGCCTGGCGTTGGTCCATGCGCCTTGAACTGTCTCCGGCTGGGGTCCCGGCGCCCGGGCGGGCGTGGCCCCGGGACGTCCGCCGCCCAGGCCTCGCAGCGGTGCCGGCGCGCAAACAAAAAAGCCGGCCGCGCGGCCAGCTTTCTTTTTCTTGCAGCGCCGGCCTTCCACGAGGCCTTGGCGTTATTGGCGCGGACTATACGCGCCAGCCGCCGGCAGGCAAGGGGATTCCGGGGCCGGCGGGGAGGGGGCGGCGCGCCGCCGCCCCCCGCGCCGTCAGGAATTGGCCTTCGACCAGGAGGCGTACCAGTCCTTGAACAGCCTGAGCTGCGCCTCGGCGTAGCGCTTCTGGCTCGCGGAGAGCTCGTCCGTGGCGTTGAAGTTGAGCTCGTATTCGCGGTGCCCCTCGAGGACCAGCAGGTACTTGTAGAACAGGACGAGGTCGGCGCCCTCGTCGTAGGAGGACAGCACGCCCAGCGCCTCCTCGAGCTCGCGCGCGCGGCGCCGCGCCGTCGCGTCGCCCTTCGCCGCGGCCTCGCACAGCGCGACGAGGTGGAGCACCTCGCGCGGCAGCACGTTGCCGATGCCGGTGATGGCGCCCACGGCGCCGCAGTTCACGAAGCCGTGGTAGACCTGCGTGTCGACGCCCACGAGCAGCGCCAGCGACGCGTCGCGGCTGGTGATGTGCTCGGCCGCGTAGCGCAGCGCCGCCGCGCCGCCGAACTCCTTGAACCCGACGAGGTTGCGGTGCCGCTCGCGCAGCGCGAAGAACAGGTCGGCCTTGGTCTCGTAGCCGTAGTAGGGGCTGTTGTAGATCACCGCGGGCAGCTCGCCGCCCGCCTCGAGGATCGCCTCGAAATGCGCCTTCTGCGCCGCGGCGGAGGGGCCGCGCGACAGCACGCGCGGGATCACCATCAGCCCGCGCGCCCCGGCCTTGCGCGCATGCGCGGCCAGCGCCGCGGCGCGCGCCGGGTTCTGCGCACCCGTGCCGACGATCACGGGCACGCCGGCCCCGACCAGGCGCTCCACGCCCTGCATGCGCTGCTCGTCGGTGAGCAGCGGCCAG
Source organism: Pseudomonadota bacterium (assembly GCA_041178225.1). Lineage (GTDB taxonomy): Bacteria > Pseudomonadota > Alphaproteobacteria > CACIAM-22H2 > CACIAM-22H2 > CAIOSQ01. Next base: position 19,080 of record JBEGVV010000027.1, read on the forward strand.
TCGCCCATCGAGCCGCAATAGACGACCGCGGACATGCCGGCATCGACCAGCGCGCGGCCGCGCCGCGCCAGGGCGTCGAAATCCGGGCTGCGATCCGGGCGGCACGGCGTCATCAGGGCGGGGATGGTCCCCCGGAACACGTTGCTGGTCATGGTCGGCTCTCCCCTTGCCGCGCGCGCCCCCGTGGCGCCGCCCCGGCGGTCGGCCGCAAGGGTTAGACCGACCACACCGCCGCCGCAAGCCGCCTGCGCCGGGCCGCGCCCGCGCCCGCCTTCCCGCGCGCGAACCCGGCGGCTTCCCATGGCCGGGCGATGATCGGATGAAAATTCAAGTATGGCGGTCCGGCCATGTCGTCGAGCTTGCCCCGGTTTATCCTTTATTCACCAAATCGACTTGTCGCACCCCTGCCTTTCCGCGCGACAGCAACCCCGGCGGGTGGTACGGGGGGGACCGGCTTTCGATGGAGCGCGTGCCGGAATGAGCAGCGACAGCATCGGGGCTGCCGTGGCGAATGGCTTCGACCTCGACACCGCGGCGACGAGCCTCGTCGTCGATGGCGACGGCAACGTGCTGGCGGCGAGCCCGCGCGCCCTCGACATGTTCGGCTACGCGCAGGGCGAGATGCGCGGCCTGCAGCTCGACGCGCTCCTCGATCCCAGCGACGCGCTGCCCCTGCGCAACGACGTCGAGAACCCGGTCTGGCGCCTGCGCGGCCGGCGCAAGTGCGGTTCCGTGTTTCCCGTCGGCATGCAGGCGCGGCGGATGGAGGACCAGGGCCAGCGGACCATCGTCGTCCTCAGCGACCTCGCGCCCGAGGCCGGCGGCATCGAGGCCAATGCGCGGCTGCTCGCCACGGCGAGCCATGACCTGCGCCAGCCCCTGCAGACGCTGCGCCTGCTCAACCAGTCCCTCGCGGAGATCGCGGAGGGCCGGGAGATGCGCGAGATCGTCGAGCACCAGGCCCGCGCGATCGGCGCCATGGGCGACCTGCTCGACGCGCTGCTCGACATGGGCAAGCTGCAATCCGGCGCGGTCAGGGCGCAGGTCGTCGACATGGACCTCGGCGCGCTCTTCGCCGTGCTGGAGCGCGAGTTCCTGCCGCTCGCGCTCGCGCGCGGCCTCTCCCTCGCGGTCGATCCCGCGCCGCCCGCGGTGCGCTCGGACCCGGCGCTGCTCGGCCAGGTCCTGCGCAACCTCCTCGGCAATGCCCTGAAGTTCACGGAGCGCGGCGGCGTCAGGCTGGCGGCCGCCACGGCGGGGGAGCGCGTGCGCGTGACGGTGGCCGATACCGGGATCGGCGTGGCGCAAGAGGAGATCCCCCGGCTTTGGGAGGATTTCTATCGCGTGCAGCGGCGCGACGGTCAGGCCGTGGACGGGTTCGGGCTCGGGCTTTCGATCGTCCGTCGGATCGCCGAGCTCGTCGGCGCGCAGCTTTCCATCGACTCCGCGCCCGGCGAGGGCACGCGCGTCCATGTCGACCTGCCGCAGGGCGCCGCCGCGCCGGTCGCGGCGCCACGCCGCGCGCGGCGCGAGCGCGCGCGGCTCTTCGCCGAGGCGCGGCATGTCCTGCTGGTCGAGGACGATGCCGCCCTGCGGCACGCGATGCGCCGCTGGCTGTCGAGCCGCGGGCTTGCCATCGAGGCGGTGGGCGATGGCCGCGCCGCCACCGAGGCGATCTCGCGCGGCATGTCGCCCGACCTCGTGATCTCGGATTTCCACCTCGCCGGCGGCGAGACCGCCTTCGACGTGATCGCGCGCGTGCGCGCGGCGGCCGGCCGCGACATCCCCGCGCTGGTGCTGAGCGGCGATACCTCCCCCGCCGCCGAGGCCACCGCCCGCGCCGCGGGCATCGGCTTCCTGCTCAAGCCCGTCGACCCCGAGGACCTGGTCGACCGCATCCGCGACCTGATCTCCTAGCCCGCGCCCCGAAACCCGATCCAGACAACCATTCCCGGGCGGGGATGGCCGCCTCGATGCGGCGTGAGGCGGGAAACGGGGCCTTGATCGGATTGCTTGGGCGATGGGAGCCTCATGCCCGGCCCCGGTCGGCGGCCAATCGGGAAGGCAAGCCATGGCAGCACCTGCTACGCACGGCGTCGAGGTAGCCGAACTCGGCCCGCAGAAATTCTCCCTGGTCGTCATCTTCGACGGCCGGCGCTTCGACTGCGGCCTCTACATCAACCGCGCCGAGGCGCTGAAGGCGGGCCGCCTCTTCGTGGAACGCAAGCAGGGCGAGCAGTCCGCGCGCGGCAAGCGCCCGGGGAAGAAGCGGTAGCTGCCGGAGGCGGTGGATCGGGGAGGGGTAATCCGGGCTCCGTCCCGGGTTGCTGCGGGTTGCCGGCGGTGCCTCCTGGCTAGGGCGTCCCGGCAGCCAGCGCCCGGCGCACATGCTCCGGGTCGCGGGCGATCACGGCAAGGTAGGCGCGGGCAGGCTGGTCGGGTTGCGTGCGTCCCTGTTCCCAGTCGCGCAGCGTCCCGAGCGGGATCCGGTAGCGCAGCGCGAATTCCTCCTGCGTCAGCCCGAGCGCGCGACGCAGCGTCCGGACCCTTGGGACGGGCTTCAGGCGGGCAAGCGCGCGCTGCGTCAGGGGAGGATTCTCCGCGTCGGCCCTGGCCGCGGCGAGGATCTCGTCCTCCCCCATGGCCCCTGGCCTCGCCCGCCTCGCTGGCGCCGGCCGCGCGATCCGCGCGCCCTCACGCGCTGTTTTCACGGAAGTAGATGTCCTGCTCATTCCTGGTTGCCCTGCGCGCCGATATCAGGCGGATCCGGTCGCCGCGCTCCACGTAGACGACGACCAGCAGCGTCCGCCCAGCCATGCCGAGCAGGACCATGCGCGCCTCTGCGCGATGCTCGCGGTCATCGAGCCACTCGATCGCGAACAGGTCGCGGAACACGGAAGTCGCGAACGCGAAGCCGATACCATGCTTGCGCAGGTTGGCGGCCGCCTTCGCGTCGTCCCACTCGAACCCGGGCATAGGTACGGGTTATCCGTAGCTTCGTCAAGGTCACACGGGCGGCGGTTCGCGACGAGCCGCGCGGCCTCGGGACCCGCCCTGCCGGCTCGTCCGGAGACGACATGGCTACGACGCGTGCCAGCCGCCGCGCGACATCACGGTGCAGGTAATCCGAGGGAGGGATGCCGTGAAACCCTGGGGACCAAGCAGGATCGGTGCTGACGCTAGGGAGTAATCCGGGCTCCGTCCCGGGTTGCTCCAACGAACCAGGACGACCATCCCTGTCCCGCCCCCCCACCCCCTGCCCCGCCG
>JBEGVV010000028.1:0-47897 GCA_041178225.1 Pseudomonadota bacterium
GGCAGCCGCGTCTTCGGCTTCGTCCAGGAATACGTCTTCGTCGCCGTGCCGCTCTTCGTGCTCATGGCCTGCATCATGGAGCGCTCGGGCGTCGCCAAGGACCTCTACAACGCGATGTACATCTTCTCGGGCAACCTGCCCGGGGGCGTCGCGATGCAGACGGTCGTCGTGGCGATGATCATGGCGGCGATGACGGGCATCATCGGCGGCGAGATCGTGCTGCTCGGCCTGATCGCCCTGCCGCAGATGCTGCGCCTCGGCTACGACAAGAAGCTCGCCATCGGCACGATCTGCGCCGGTGGTTCGCTCGGCACGATGATCCCGCCGAGCGTGGTGCTGATCGTCTACGGCCTCACGGCCAGCGTCTCGATCGGCGACCTGTTCAAGGCGGCGTTCGTCCCGGGCGTGATGATGGGCTGCCTCTACATCGGCTACATCCTGATCCGCTGCCGCCTCGACCCGAGCCTCGGGCCGCCCGCTCCCGCGGAGGAGCGCAACATCCCGCTCGCGCAGAAACTGGCGATGCTCAAGGGCCTCGTCCTGCCCATTCTCATCATCTTCTGGGTGCTGGGCTCGATCTACTTCGGCATCGCCGCGGTGACCGAGGCCGCGGGCGTCGGCGTGGTGGGCGCGATCGTGTCGGCGGCGATCCGCGGCGAGCTCAACTGGAAGATGATGCGCGAATCCCTCGTCCAGACGATGGAGACGGTCGGCATCCTGATCTGGCTGACCTTCGGGGCCTTCGCCTTCATCGGCATCTACAACATCATGGGCGGCACGAACTTCGTGCGGCAGATGATCACCGGCCTGCCGGTGGCGCCGATCGTGATCATCCTGATCATGATGGCGATCCTGCTGGTGCTGGGCTGCCTGATCGACTGGATCGGCATCTGCCTGCTGACGATGCCGATCTTCGTCCCCATCATCAAGGACCTGGGCTACGACCCGGTGTGGTTCGGCATCCTGTTCTGCATGAACATGCAGGTGTCGTACCTGTCGCCGCCCTTCGGGCCAGCCTGCTTCTACCTGAAGGGCGTCGCGCCGCCCGACATCACGCTGCAGCAGATCTTCAGCTCGATCTGGCCCTTCATGGGGCTCCAGATCACGGCGTTGCTGATCGTGCTGTTCTTCCCCGAGGTGGCGCTGTTCCTGCCGCGCCTGCTCGACTGAGCCGGAGGCCGGCGGCCGTCACTTCCCTTCGAGGGAGGTGACGGCCCGCCAGTCCTCGCCCGGCGGCGCGTCGCGCAGCGCCGCGGCGCGCGCGGCCAGGCGCTGGGCGGGTCCGTCGTCGGCAAGCGCGTAGCCGGACAGCGTCGCGGCGGCCCCGGCGAAGTCCCGCGCGCGATAGAGCCGCAGCCCCTCCGCGAAGAGCCGGTCCCTCTCGATGGCCTCGGCACCGACCTGCCCGGCGATGCCGGTCGGCTCGAGGATGACCACCGGCTGCCTGCGTCCCTTGACCTGCACGGCATCGAGTTCGCGCCAGGCGAGCGCCGGCCCCGGCGCCGCGTCCGCGAGCAGGCGTACGCTCCCCGCGCACATGATGGTCGAGCCGAAATACTTGTTCGCGCCCTCGAGCCGCGAGGCGAGGTTCACCGTGTCGCCCATCACGGTGTAGTTGAAGCGCTTGCGCGAGCCGATGTTGCCGACCAGCGCGCGGCCGCTGTTGAGGCCGATGCGCGCGCCGAGGCGGTGGCCGAGGAAGGGCCTCGCCGGGTCGGCGTTCATCTCCGCGAGCTTCGCCGCGCAGGCGAGCGCGGCCTCCACCGCGCGGCGCGCATGGGCGGGGTCGTCCATCGGCGCGCCGAACACCGCGACGATCGCGTCGCCGATGTACTTGTCGACGAAGCCGCCCTTCTCCTCGACGATGTCGGTCATCGCCGAAAGATAGGCGTTCATGACCTGCACGAGCTGGTGCGGGGTCAGCCCCTCCGACAGCGAGGTGAAGCCCGCCACGTCGGAGAAGAGCACGGTGATCTCGCGCTCCTCGCCGCCGAGCTCCGGCGGGGCCTGCGCCGCCATCAGCCGGTCGACCATCGCGGGGGCGAGGTAGAGCTGGAAGCTGCGCCGCAACAGGCGCTTGTCCTTGTCCGCCACGGCGAAGCGGAAGCCCAGCAGCGCGGCGCCCGCGCCCGCCGCCGCGAGCAGCGCCGTCAGGAACGGCCACGCGACGCCGCCATGCAGCGCGAGGATGCTCGCCACCGTCCATGCGAGGGCGAGCGCGGCGAAGGCGAGGCCGGCCATCGCCGCGGGCAGGGAGAGCGCGAGCCCCGCGGTCGCGGCGACGAGCAGGCCCGTCGCGGCACCCTCGCCGCCACGGCCCAATTCGCGCAACCCGCCGCCGCGCAGCAGGTCGTTCACGAAGGTGGCCTGGACCAGGACGCCCGGGATCGCGTCGCGCACCACGTCGTCGCGCAGGATGTCGCTGCGCGCGGGGAGGGCGCAGCGCGGGCCGAAGGCGGCGCCCTCGGGGCCGGTCATGAAGCGCCGCGAGCTGAGCTTGCGGTCCTCGACGTCGAGGATCGTTCCGACCAGGACCACCTTGTCCCTGAAGTGCCGCTCGAAGAATTCCGTGTCGCCCTTCGCGGCGCAGGCATGGAGGTCGGCGAGCGAGAAGGCGGGGATGTCCGCGCCACCGCCCTGGAAGTCGAGCAGGAGGTTGTTCGTCTCCGAGCCCGGCAGCCTGCGCCCGCCGAGGTGGACCGCGCCGTCGCGCGCCTCGGGCGCCGCGCCAAGCGCGCGCGCGGCGAGCTCGAGGCCGAGCGAGGGCTGGCTGCCGACGCCGCCCTGCGCCTGCCTGTCCTCGACGTCGAGCAGCAGCGGTGCCCTGCGGATCACCTCGTCGGGGTCGCGGAAGAGGTTGGTGGCGCGGATGTTGGCGTCGTGGTCCACGGCGAAGCCCTGGCCGCGATTGGGGCGGATCGGCGATGCGCCGTGCTGGACCTTGCCGAGGACGATGCGCCCCTCGCGCGCGCCGGCGCGCAGGACGCGCAGGAAGTCGCGGTCATGGCCCTGCACGAAGCGCTCGACCGAGTTCGGGAAGATGACGTCGAAGCCGACGACCGTCGCGCCCGCGTCGAGCGTGGCCTTCACCACCGGCGCGAGGTCGCGCGTCCAGAAGACCTGCGGCACGCCCTCGAAGGGCGGGGTGCGGTGCGTCTCCTCGTCGATCGCGATGACGGCCACGCGCGAATCGGCCGGGCCATGGGCAGGGCCGAGGGCCGCGTGGCGCAGCGCGAAGGCGATGTCGAGCGAAAGCCCGCGCAGCGGGTCGACCAGCGGCGAGGCGACGAGCGCGGCGCCCGCGGCGACAGCCACGATCGCCGCGACGAAGGTCCTTCGGTCCATCGCCGCGGCGCCGCTCAGAGCCGCAGCAGGCGGCCGACGACCGGCGCGCGGCCGGGTTGCGCCATCGGGTCCACCTTGAAGACGACCTGGCGGTTTCCAACCGAGGCGCGGTAGGTGCCGCCAGCGGCGAGCGCCTTTCCTTCCTTGGCGAGGTCGAACATCGCGCCGCGCGTGAGTTGCTGCGCCGCGACCTCGAAGGTCATCGGCGGCGCGGCCGCGTCGATCCGCGCGATCGTCACCTTGCCGCCACCCTTGATGTCGAGCACCGGGGACAGGCCGTAGATGGTGGTCTCCGGCGTCGCCGCGGCGCCGGGCTTGGGCGGCGCGCGGAAGACCATGACGCCGGACTGCGCGGCCTGGTCGGCGGTCAGCTTGAGCTTGCTGCCCTCGCACTTCACCTTCTCGCGCCTGACATTGCCGCCGGCGACCGTGGATTGCTCTGCGCCGATGGTGACGGTCCCGCCCTTGATCGTCTCGCGCCAGCACGAGCGCAGGTAGCCGAGCACGAGCTCGTCGCCCGCGGCGAGCTTCACGACGCGGCCGGGCGCCAGGTAGTCCATGAACTCGACATCGACCTTGCCCTTCGTGTCCTCGACGATGGCCGAGGGATCGGCCGCCATCGCGGGCGCGACGGAGGCCAGGAAGGCGGAGAGGGCGAGGATCTGCGTCTTCATGGAGGGTTCCTGCTGGCTGGCGTTCAATCGACGTTCGCGGGGCGCCGCGCGGACTGCCTGGGGGCCGGCCCGCCGCCATCGCCGACCAGGGCGAAGGGCGCCCAGAAGATCGGGTGCGCATAGGAGAACGCGATGCGGCCGCTGGCCGGGTCCACGTATCCCTGGCCATCGACCAGCGCCATCATCGATTGCTGCAGCGCCTCCGCGCGGCCGAGCCCGGGCTCGCGCGCCTGGCGCGCGAAGAGGTCGGTCGTGAGCGCCCGCGCGCTCGTCGTCTCCACCGGCCAGTTCGTCACCAGCAGGGCCCGCGTCCCCGCATAGAAGAAGGCGCGTCCCAGGCCCGACACCGCCTCCGCGCCAGCGCCGTCGCCCGTCGCCGTGTTGCAAGCGCTCAGCACGACCCAGTCGGCGTCGAGCTTGAGCCCGAGGATCTCCTCCAGCGTCAGGAGCCCGTCGCCATCCACGTCCGCGACGCTGGGCGCCGTCAGCGCAAGCGCCGGCTGCAGCAGGCCGTTGAGGTCCCCGGGCACCAGCCCGTGCGTCGCGAACATCACGACCTTCCGGTTCGCGAGGTTTGTCGTCTTCACCGTCTTCTCGTTCGCCGCGGCACCGAGGATCACGTCCGCGGCGTCTGCCTTCAGGGCGAGCGCGATCCCGCGCACCTCGTCGGCCGTGTCGGGGAGCCGTGGCAGGGCCGCGATCTCGGCGCTGTCCAGCGACGCCGTCGCGGGCGCGTTGCGCCGCTGCAACGGCATGCTGCGGGTCTGCAGCGTTCGTGCCGCCGCGCCGCGCGTGCGCAGCGTCCCGTCGCCCTCCGCCCTGGCCTCCGCCATCTGCGCGGGGCTGAACCAGGGGTCGCCGAAGCCGATGAAGGCGCGGCGGTTGGCCGGCGCGGCCGGAAGAGCGCGCAGCGTCGCGAGCGACGCAACGGAGGGAAGCTGCGAGATCGCCAGCTTGCGCGCGAGGAACGGCACGCCGCGATAGCCGGAGAACAGGGCCTCGCCGGCGCGATCCGCCGGCGCGCCCGAGGGCGCGGTCACCAGCACGCCGAAGGGCAGCTGGCCCAGCACGTCGTGCGGCACCACCAGCAGGGACTGCGCGGATGCCCATCCCGCCTCGACGGGCTTGAGCAGCAGCTCGTAGAGGCGATGCGCGCCCGCCACGTCGAAGGCCGGGATGTCGCCCAGCGTCGCGGCGTTCGGGTCGAGCGACTTGCGCAGCCCGGCCACGGCTTGCGCCATCTCGGGTCGGGACACGGGCACGGCCGCGAAGGCGACCGGCCCGTCCTTCGGCACGGCCCAGGCAAAGGACTGGCTGTTGCCGACATAGGTCGCGAGCAGTGCCTCGCCCTGGCGCAGGCTGCGCCGAGCCTGCTCGACCGTCGCGGGCCGCGGGTCCACGAGGCTCGCGTAGTCCGGGAAGCGCCGCTCGATCTCCTCGCGCAGCGCCGCGCGCGCGCCGCGCAGCGCGTCGACCTGGACCCGCAACGCCCGCGCCGCGGCCTCGTCGCGGTCGGCCTGCGCCAGCATGCCCGTCAGCATCGCCTGCAGCGCGCCGACCTGCTTCTGCGCGTCCTGCTCGCGCCGCGCGAGGTCGGCAAGCGCGGGGTCGGAGGCGGAGGCGCGCGCGGAGGATTGCGACAGGGCCCGCTGCACGCCCTGCCCGCGGATGGCGTCGGCGAGGCGGAAGGATTCCTCCGCCGCGCCCGGCCGCCCCGAGCGCGCCAGGGCGCCCATCATCGCCTCGAAGATCGTCCGCAGCTGGGTGTCGCGGAAGGCGTTCCCGCCTTCCTCGTCCTCGGATTGCCGGGACACCTGCAGCAGGATCGGCGCCGCGGCGTCGAACTCGCGCAGCGCACCCGGGATGTCGCCGGCGCGCGCCAGCGCCGCGCCGAGCATCCCGCGGCTGGTCGCCGTCTCCCAGTGCCGCTCGCCATAGCGCTGGCGCTGGATCGCCACGACGTTCGACAAGATGCGCCGCGCCTCGTCGACCCGGCCCGTGCGCAGCGCCGTCATCCCCCAGTGGCGGTTCTCGTCGAAGGTCCTGCGCAGCAATTCGGGTTGCCCGGCCATGCGCTGGCGCAAGCCCTCGTAGGTCCTTGCCGCCGCTTCCCAGTTGCCCTGCGCGGCCTCGGCGCGGGCCACCAGCGTGAGGGCATCGCCGTAGAGGGCCGAGCCAGGATCGTAGCGCATGGCCTCGAGCGACTCGACGCCCGCCCGCCCGAGGCGCTCCGCCTCGGCACCGCGTCCCTGCTGCAAGACCACGATCCCGAGGAAGGTCACCGTCGCGATCGTCTCTCCGGAATATCGCCCCTGCAGCGAAAGGCGGCCCAGCAACGCCGCGCGCTGCTCGACCTCGGCCTCCAGGAGGCGGCCCTGCGCCCCGAGGCTGCGCGCGAGGTCGCTGCGAAGCCAGAGCGCACGATAGGCGCGCTCGGCCTGCTGGTCGCCTCCTGCCTCGACGCGCTCGTTCGCGGCGATGGCCCTGCGCGTGAGGCGCTCCGCCTCCGCGTAGTTGCCCGATCCATGCTCGATCCTGGAGGACGCGCGCAGCACGTTGGTCTCGACGATCGCAAGCTGGGCCGGGGGAATGCGCGGGTTTCGCTGCATGCGCGACTGCAACTCGCGCATCGCGGCGAGGTGCTCGCGCGCGCGCTCGACCTCGCCGAAGGACGTGGCTGCCTGGATCATCGTCTGCAGGGAATCGACCCGCTGGAAGGGCGAGTCGGTCACCTCGATCGCGCGCGCATGGAGTTCGTAGGAAAGGCGCCGGTTGCCGGCATGCTGCTCGGCCGTCGCCCACTGCCGCAGGAAGCGCCCCAGTTCGCGCCCCTGCAGGCCGGCGGCCACGCCCGCCTCGTAGGCGAGCCTGGCGTCGTCGCGACGCTGCTGGTCGCGGCCGAGTTCCCGCGCCGCGTTGGCACGCCTGAAGTGGAACTCGGCCAGTTCGACCGGCGAGAGCCCCGCTGGCGGCTGCGCGTCGGCGGCCGCGGTCGCGGCGGCGAGCTTGGCGGGATCGGGCTTCTGCTGGTCGAGGATCGCGGCGATGTCCGAGATCGTGCGCGGCGGCGGCACGAAGGACTGGCCCTGGAAATCCGTCGTGACCTGCCGCGCCTGGTCGAGGCTCACGACCGGGCGGTTGCCGTCGGGCTGGCAGGCGGCGAGGACCGCCGCGAGCGCGAGCATGGAACAGGACTGGATGCGCGGCACCGGGAAGCTCCTCGCGACCGGGAAACGTCGCGCGATCATCCCACCTGGCGTGGGGAAAATCGTTAACGCTGGGGCGCGAGCGGCGAGACGGCGGGGATGGTGGCGACGTGGTGGCAGGCCACGACATGGCCTGGCGCCGCCTCGATCGCCGGCGGCTCCTGCGTGCGGCAGAGGTCGGTGGCATGCGGGCAGCGGGTGTTGAAGCGGCAGCCCGCCGGCGGCGCCATCGCGCTCGGCACGTCGCCGGTGAGTCGCGCGCGCGGCCGCCGCAGCCTCGGGTTCGGCACGGGGATCGAGGCGAGCAGGGCCTGGGTATAGGGGTGGCGCGGCGCGGCGTAGAGCGAGGCCTTGTCCGCCTGCTCGACGATCTTGCCGAGATACATCACCGCGACACGGTCGGAGATGTGCTTCACCACCGCGAGGTCGTGGGCGATGAACAGGTAGCTGAGCTTGAACTCCTCCTGCAGGTCCTGCAGCAGGTTCACGATCTGCGCCTGCACCGAGACGTCGAGCGCGGAGACGGCCTCGTCGCAGACGACGAAGCGCGGCTGCGGCGCGAGCGCGCGCGCGATGCCGATGCGCTGGCGCTGCCCGCCCGAGAACTCGTGCGGGTAGCGCACGACGTGGTTCGGCGAGAGCCCGACGGTCTCGAGCAGCTTGCGTGCGCGCCTCGTCATCTCCGGTCCCGGCTTCGCGCCCTGCACGTAGAGCGGCTCGAGGATGATCTCCTCGACCGTCATGCGCGGGTTGAGCGAGGAGTAGGGGTCCTGGAAGACGATCTGCATCCCCTTGCGCATCTCGCGCATCTCGGCGGGGGTGCTGGAGAGGATGTCGCGGCCCTCGATCTCGACCTTGCCGGAGGTCGGCTCGATGAGGCGGAGCACGAGGCGGCCCGTCGTCGACTTGCCGCAGCCGCTCTCGCCGACCAGGCCGAGCGTCTCGCCCTGGTCGATGTGGAAGCTGACGTCGTCGACCGCGCGCACGCGGCCGACCTCGCGCTTGACGAAGAACCCGGCGGTGATCGGGAAGTGCTTGGTCAGGTTCTCGACGCGCAGCAGCGGGGTGGTGGAGGGCGCGCTCATGCCGAGGCCCCCTCGCGCGCGCGGATGCAGGCCGCGAAATGGCCGGGTGCGATCTCCTGCGTCGCAGGCCGGCCCGCCTCGCAGGCCTCGACGCGGCGGCCGCAGCGGGGCGCGAAGCGGCAGCCCGGCGGCAGCTCGTAGAGGCTCGGCAGCGTTCCCGGGATGGTGCGCAGGCGCGGCACCTCGCCGACGAGGTCCGGCGTGCTGGAGAGCAGGCCCGCCGTGTAGGGGTGGGTCGGCGCGTCGAAGATGCGGCCGACGGGCCCTTCCTCGGCGATGCGGCCCGCGTACATCACCGCGACGCGGTCCGCGAACTCCGCGATCACGCCCATGTTGTGGGTGATGATGACGATCGCCATGCCCATCTCGCGCTGCAGGTCGCGCAGCAGGTCGAGGATCTGGGCCTGGATCGTGACGTCGAGCGCCGTGGTGGGTTCGTCGGCGAGCAGCAGCTTGGGCGAGCACGACAGCGCCATGGCGATCATCACGCGCTGGCGCATGCCGCCGGAGAGCTGGTGCGGGAAGTCGTCGATGCGGCGCTGCGGGCTCGGGATGCCGACCTTCTCGAGCATCTCGATGCCGCGCTTGCGCGCGGCGGCGGCGCCGATCCGCTCGTGGACCCGGATCGTCTCGGTGATCTGGTCGCCGATCGTGAACACGGGGTTCAGCGACGTCATCGGCTCCTGGAAGATCATGCCGATGGCGGAGCCGCGCATCTGGCGCATCTGCGACTTCGGCAGCTTCAGCAGGTCCCGGCCATCGAACAGGATCTCGCCGCCCGCGACGCGGCCGGGCGGCTGCGGCAGCAGGCCCATGATCGACAGCGCGGTGACGCTCTTGCCGGAGCCGGACTCGCCGACGATGCCCAGCACCTCGCCCGGCGCGACGTCGAAGCTGACGTCGTCGACGGCGGTGACCTCGCCCTGCATCGTCCCGAAGACGGTGCGCAGGTTCCGGACGCTCAGGAGCGGTTGCGCGGCCATCAGCCCTGCTCGATCTTGAGGCGGGGATCGAGCACGTCGCGCAGCCCGTCGCCCATGAGGTTGAGGCCGAGGACCGTGAGCGCGATGGCGCAGCCCGGCACGATGGTGAGCCAGGCCGCCTCGCGGATGTAGGTGCGTCCCTCGCTGATCATCGTGCCCCAGCTCGGGATGCTCGGCGGCGCGCCGAGCCCGAGGAAGCTCAGCACCGCCTCGGACAGCACCGCGTAGGCGAAGATGAAGCTGAGCTGCACGATCAGCGGCGCCATGCAGTTCGGCATGATGTGCCGCGAGATGATGCGCCAGTGCCCGGCTCCGGAGGCGCGCGCGGCCTGGACGAATTCCATCTCGCGCACGACCAGGACCGAGGCGCGCACGATGCGCGCCGTGCGCGGGATGTAGACGACCGAGAGGGCGATGACCGCGGTCCAGGCCGACGGGCCGAGCGCCGCCGCGATGCCGATCGCGAGCAGGATCGACGGGAAGGCCATCAGCGCGTCGGCCAGCCGCATCATCGGGCCGTCGAGCTTGCGGAAATAGCCGGCGACGGCGCCCAGCAGGACGCCGAAGACGCTGTTGAGGACGACGACGCCGAGGCCGATCAGCAGGCTGAGCTGCGCGCCGTGGACGATGCGGCTCAGCATGTTGCGGCCCAGGTTGTCGGTGCCCAGCAGCAGCACCCGGTCGAGCTGCGGCGGCCTGAAGCGCATGCGGATCGCCGTGCGGTTCGGGTCGTTGGGCGCGATCCACCAGGCCAGGACGGCGAGCGCGACGACGAACGAGAACATCGCGAGGCCGATCATGAAGGACCGGTGCCGCACCAGCCGCCGGAAGGTGGGCGTCCGCCAGAACGGCGTCGCGCGCGGCTTCGGGAGCGCGTCGGCCGCGTCCATCGTCGTGTCACTTGCCGGCATCGTAGCGCACCCGTGGGTCGAACCAGGCGTAGAGGATGTCGACGAGGATGTTGAGCAGCATCAGCGCGGCCGCCACGAAGAGCAGCCCGCCCTGTATCATCGTGTAGTCTCGCCGCAGGATCGCGTTCCCGAGCAGCGAGCCGATGCCGGGGATGGAGAAGACGGACTCGATCACGACCGAGCCGGAGATCAGGACCGAGAGGATGATGCCGATCACCGTGATCACGGGGATCATCACGTTGGCCATCGCGTGCTTGGCGACGACGCGCCACTCCGGCAGGCCCTTCGCGCGCGCGGTGCGGATGTAGTCCTGGCGCAGCGTCTCGAGCATCGTGGAGCGGGTGATGCGGGCGAGCAGCCCGATCTGCAGCATGGCGAGCGCCACGGACGGCATCGTCGCGTGGCGCAGCCAGCGCACCGGGTCGTCGGAGAACTCGACGTAGCTGTTGGTCGGCAGCCAGCCGAGATGCACCGAGAAGAGGACGATCATCACGAGGCCGAGCCAGAAGTTCGGCAGCGAGACCCCGATCAGGGCGAAGGTCGTCGCGACCTGGTCGATCCAGGTGTTCTGGCGCAGCGCGGCGAGGATGCCGATCGCGATGCCGAAGACGATGGTCAGGACCATCGCGTAGATGGAGAGCGAGATGGTGATCGGGGCGCGCTCGACCACGGCCTCGAGCACGGGCTTGCCCAGCAGCAGCGAGCGGCCGAGGTCGCCCTGGAACAGGTTCCAGTAGAACACGCCCAGCTGGACGTGGAACGGGCGGTCGAGCCCGAGGTTCTTGCGGATGTTCTCGATCTCCGCCGCCGTCGCGTTGGGGCCGCCGATGACGATGGCGGGGTCGCCGGGCACGAGCTTCATGATCCCGAACGAGATCAGGCTCACGATCAGGAGGATCGGGATGGCCTGCAGCAGTCGGCGGACGATGTAGCTGCCCATGTCACCACGCGCGTCGGGGAGGGGTGGCGCCGGCCCCTGGTCGGGGCCGGCGCCGGTCCTGCGTCAGCCCTTGACCCAGACGTTGGACATGCGCGGGATGCGGAAGGGCTTGAAGCCCTCCACGTTCGAGCGCACGGCCTGCACCTTGGTCAGCGAGCCGAAGGGATAGACCATCGCGTTCTCGAGGGCGCGCTTCTGGGCGCGCGCGAAGGCGGCCTTGCGCGCGTCGAGGGTCGGGCTGTTCTCGATGGCCGCGAAGGCCTCGAGGAACTCCTTGTCCTCCTCGCCGGTCTTGGGGTTGTAGGCCTCGCTGAGGGGCGGCATGAAGAAGCGCAGCGCCGCCGCGCCGCCGAGCGAGGAGTTGGTGCCCCAGCCGGTGAAGAACAGGTGCCAGCCGTCGTCCTGGTTGCGGTACATGTTCACCGAGGCGGGCCAGTCGATGACGAGCAGCTCGGCGTTGATGCCGATCGACTTCATCTGCTCGGCCATCATCGTGGCGGCTGTGAACATGTTCGGGTAGTCGCGGTTGGTCAGCAGGATGACCTTCTCGTTCCTGTAGCCGGACTGCGAGAGGAACTGCTTGGCGCGCGCCGGGTTCTTCTGGTTGTAGGTCTCCTTGCCGACATCCGTGTAGTAGGCCTGGCCGGGGTACTGGAACCCGATGTTCAGGTTGTACGCGCCGTCCGTCGCGGCCTCCATGATGTCGTCCATGTCGAGGACGGCCTGGACCGCCTTGCGGAAGTTCAGGTTGTTCATCGGCGGCAGCTGGGTGTTGGTCAGCGCGATCTGGATCCAGAAGTTCTTCAGCGACAGCAGCGAGATGTTGCGGTTGTCCTTGAGGCGCGGCTGCGACTTCGCCGGGACGTCCTCGACCGCGTGGAACTCGCCGGTCTCCAGGCCCGCGACGCGCGCGCCCGGCTCGGTGATGAAGCGGATGTCGACCGTGTCGAGGCAGGCGACCTTGTAGCCGCCGAACCCGTCCGTCGTGTTGTAGCGCGTGTCGGGCTGGTAGCCGTCGTAGCGGCGCAGCCTGGCATGGCTGTCGGCGACGAACTCGGCGATCTGCCACGGGCCGGTGCCGATCGCGGGCAGCTGCAGCGCCGGCGCGGCCTCGAACTCGGCCGGGTGGATGACCACCGGCACGCTGAACGAGCTGAGGTTCTCGAGGAAGGTCGGCTGCGGCGCCTTCAGCGTCAGCACGTAGGTGTAGGGGTCGGTCGCCTCGAACTTCTCGACGATCGCGAACATGCCGCGGTCGTTGCCGACGCGCATGTACCTCCTGAACGAGGCGGCCACGTCGGCGGAGGTCAGCTCCTTGCCGTTGTGGAACTTGATGCCCCGGCGCAGCTTGAACGTGTAGGTCTTCTTGTCGGCGCTCTCGGTCACCTCGGAGGCGAGCTCGGGCATCGGCGCCATGTTCTCGTCGCGCGTCATCAGCGATTCGAAGACGTTCATCGCGATGTTGCGGGTCGAGATCGTCGACGAGACATGCTGGTCGAGGCTGTTGGCCTTCGCCTCCTGGGCGAAGACGAGGTTGCCGCCCTTGCGGCCGCACTCGAACTTCTGCGCCGCGGCGACGTCGGCGACGAGCATCGCCGCGCCCGCGAGAAGGGCCGCCTGCGCGCCCCTTCGGATGGTCTGGTTCATCTGGTCGTCTCCCTGTTTTGCCCGGCGCGGCGCAAGGACCCTGGGGGCCTCGCCGCGACCGCTGGACGCTAGCTTCCCGCGCGCGGCGGTGACAAGGCGAGTCATTTCCTGCCGGCGCGTCCCCCGCGCGTCGGGTCGATGGCGATGTCGAGCCAGCCCTGCGCCGTGCAGCGCGCCGTGTCGCCCGCCGCGAGCATGACGCTCGTGGTCGCCGATTCGACGATCGCGGGCCCGTCGACGCGCTGGCCGGGGGCGAGCGCGTCGAGCGCGAATACCGGGACCGCGCGCCATCCGGCCGCGTGCACGCGCCGCCGCCCGCATGGCGCTGCGTGGGGCGCCCTGCCGCGCTCCGGCTCGCGCGGCAGGGCCTCCAGGCGGCCCACCGCGCGCACCGAGGCATTGACCATGACCGGCGTGCGGTCGGGCAGCGCGTAGGTGAAGAGCTCCTCGTGCCGTCGCGCGAAGCATGCCGCGACCTGCGCGGGCAGGTCGGCCCTGCGCCAGTCGACCGCGTCGAGCGGCACGTCGATCTCGTAGACCTGCTCGCCGTAGCGCATGTCCGCCGAGCGGCGCAGCGCGATGCGCCCGCGATGCCAGCCCGCCATGCGCGCGCGCGCCTCCCGCTCCAGGCCGGCGAAGAGCGCGCGCAGGCCGGCCGCGTCCAGCGCCTCGGCCTCGCCGACATGGCTGCGCGACACGCTCGTCTCGAGGTCGGTCCCGAGCATGCCCCAGGCGGAGAGCACGGAGGCGACGCGCGGCACCACGACGCGCGACATGCCGAGCGCGCGGGCGACGGCCGAGGCATGCAGCCCGGCCGCGCCGCCGAAGGCGAGCAGCGCGAAGCGCCGCACGTCGACGCCGCGGCGCGCGGCGACGAGGCGCACGGCCTCGGCCATGTTCGCGTCGACGACCCGCACGATGCCCGCCGCGGCCTCCTCGATGCCGCGACCCAGCGCGCGCGCGACGCCGGCGACCGCGTGTCGCGCGGCCGCGCGGTCGAGGCGCATGCGGCCCTCGAGGAAGCCGGCCTCGTCGAGGTGGCCGAGCACGAGGTTCGCGTCGGTCACCGTCGGCATGGTGCCGCCGCGCCCGTAGCAGGCAGGGCCAGGCTCGGCGCCAGCGCTCGCGGGGCCGACGCGCAGCAGGCCGCCCTCGTCGACGCGCGCGATGGATCCTCCGCCGGCGCCGATGGAGGCGATGTCGAGGCTGGGCAGGGCGATGCGCTCGCCGGCGAGCCCGCGCGCCGAGGTCAGCGGTCGCTCGCCGCCGAGGATGATCGAGATGTCGGTCGAGGTGCCGCCCATGTCGAAGGCGACGAGGTCCGGCGCATCCGCCATCGCCGCCACGCGCTGCGCAGCCGCGACCCCGCCCGCCGGGCCGGACAGCGCCGTCGCGGCGGGGATGCGCGTGGTCTCGGCGATCGGCGCGACGCCGCCGCTCGAGTGGATGATCAGGACGGGGCCGCGATACCCCGCCTGCGCGAGGCGATCGCCCAGCCGCGCGAGGTAGCGCGCGACCAGCGGGCCGACATAGGCGTTCACCGCCGTGGTGGAGACGCGCTCGTATTCCTTGATGCGCGGCAGGACGTCGGCGGACACGGAGAGGAAGGCGCCGGGCATCGCGCGGCGCACGCGGCGCGCGGCTGCCTGCTCGTGCGCGGGGTTGCGCCATGAATGAAGGAAGCAGATGGCCACGGCCTCGACGCGCGCGCGCCTGAGCCGCGCGATCGCGGCGTCGAGGCTGCGCAGGTCGAGCCGCTCGATGGCGCGGCCGTCGGGCCCCATGCGCTCGCGCACGCCGAGCCTCAGGGCACGCGGGACGAGCGGGGCAGGGCGGGGCAGGCGCAGGTCGTAGCGCTCGTCCTTCAGGCCCTCGCGCATCTCGAGCACGTCGCGGTGGCCCCGCGTCGTCAGCAGCCCGACCCGCGCGCCGCGCCGCGTCAGCAGCGCGTTGGTGGCGACCGTCGTGCCATGGACGATGCGGCGCGTGCGGGCGAGCAGCCGCGCGCGCGTCGTGCCGAGCGCCGCGGCCAGCGCCTCCAGCCCCTCGAGCACGCCGATCGAAGGGTCGGCCGGCGTGGTCGGGGACTTGGCGATGGTCGTGCGGCCGCGCCCGTCCACCGCGACGAGGTCGGTGAAGGTGCCGCCGACGTCGATGCCGATGCGCCACATGGCTCAGGCCTTCGCGCGGCGACGCGGCCGGCCCCAGCCGCCGCCGCCCGCGGACCGGATGACGAAGCTGTCGCCGGGCTCGACCACGACGCCGGCCTCCTTGGTCTGCAGCACGCGCACCGCGCCGCCGCGACGGTGCAGCTCGTAGCGATGCGGCTTGCCGTCGGAGCCGCCGACGACGCCGCGCGCGCCGTGGCGCGCGCCGTCGCCCGCCGTGTTGGCGATCGCGGGCTTGTCGATGCGCGGGACGAGCTCGAGGTCGACGCCGTCGCCGCCGCGGTGGAGGCCGCGCCCGCCCGAGCCCGCGCGGAACTCGTGATGCGCGAAATGCAGCGGGAAGCGGACCTCCGCGACCTCGACGCTGCCGAACTTGATGCCGCCCGCGGAGTGCCATTCGCCCGCGTTGGGCCAGCCATCGCCGCCCGAGGAGGCACCGGCGCCCGGCCGCGCGTGGAACAGGTGCCAGATGAATGGCCGGCGCGTGCGCGGGTCCTCGCCCTTGATCGCGATGCGGAAGCGGCGTCCCCAGCCCGCCATGGCGCGCTCCGGGCAGGCAGGCGCGAGGGCGACGATGATCGCCTCGACGATCTCCTGCGCGCAGTGGCTGGTGGAGAGCGCGACCGGCGCCCCCTCGCGCGCCCAGACCACCGTGCCCTCGCGCGCGACCACCTCGACCGGGCGCAGCATGCCGTCGTTGCGCGGCACGTCGGGATCCATGAGGTAGGCGATCGCCATGGCGACGCCCGAGCGCATGTTGGCGAAGGACGAGTTGACGAAGGCCGTGCTCTGCGGGTCCGAGCCGGAGAGGTCGACGACGAGGCCGTCGCCCTTCTTCGTCACCACGGCACGGATCGCGATGTCGCGCCGTCCCTGGCCGTCGTCGTCGAGCGTCGCGACGCCGCGATAGGTGCCGTCGCGCCAGGTCGAGATGATGGCGCGCGCGCGGCGCTCCGCGGCGTCGAGCAGCGCATCGGCCGCGCGCGCGACGGTCGCGCCGCCGAACTCCGCGATCGTCGCCTCCAGCCGCCGCGCGCCCAGGCGCACCGCGCCCATCATCGCGGCGAGGTCGCCGCGGAAGTCGCGGGGATGGCGGACATTGGCCGCGAGCATGTCGAACACGTCGGCCAGGATCTCGCCGCCGCGCTGCACGCGCAGCGGCGGCACGCGCAGGCCTTCCTGCCAGATCTCGGTGGCCGCCGCGTTGTAGCCGCCATGCGTGCCGCCGCCGATGTCGCTCTGGTGGGCGCGCGCGAGCAGCCAGAAGGCAAGGCGGCCGCTGTCGAAGACCGGCTGGATCGCCGTCAGGTCGGGCAGGTGGCTGCCGCCATGGTAGGGGTCGTTGAGCATGAACGCGTCGCCCGGCGCGACGTCGTCGCCGAAGCGCGCGATCACCGCCTTCGCCGCCCAGGGCATCGCGCCGACATGCACGGGGATGTGGTCCGCCTGCGCGACGAGCTGGCCGCGCGCGTCGGTCATCGCCATCGAGAAGTCGCGGCTGGAATTGAGGATCTGCGAGTAGGAGGTGCGGATCATCGCCTCGCCCATCTCCTCGACGATCGAGGAGAGGCGCCCGGCGAGCACGGAGACGGTGACCGGGTCGGGCTTCGCGGGGGGGCGCGCGCTGCGGCGTCGTGCCAAGGCTCAGATCCTCATCATCGCGGGGAGCCAGGTGGCGATGCCCGGGACGATCGTCATCAGCAGCACGCCGAGAAGCAGCGCGAGCCAGTATGGCACCGAGGCGCGCGCAGCCGGGCCCAGCTGCACCTCGCCGCCGGTCAGCCCGACCAGCACGAAGAGGTTCATGCCGACCGGCGGCGTCAGCATGCCGACCTCGATCATCACCGTGATCACGACGCCCAGCCAGATCGGGTCGAAGCCAAGCCCCGTGAGCAGCGGGAAGACGATCGGCAGCGTCATGATCATCATCGACAGGCCGTCGAAGAAGCAGCCGAGGACCAGGTAGATGACCACGACGATCAGCAGCGCGGCGTATTTCGACAGCCCCATCGAGACGACGAACTCGAGCATCTGCTGGGGCAGGCCGAGCAGGCTGATGGCCTGCGCGAGCACGACCGCGCCAAGGAACACGACGCCGACCACGGCGAAGGTCCGCGTGGTGGACATCAGCGCGCCGACGAGCTTGGCGGGCGTGAGCTCGCCCATCGTGAAGCCGAGGACGATGACGGCGGCCACGCCGACCGCCGCGGCCTCGGTGGGCGTCGCGATGCCCGCGAAGAGGCTGCCCAGCACGGCGACGATCATCACCGCGAGCGGCCAGACCTGGAGCGTCCCGCGCAGGATCGCGCCGAGCGGCATCGCCTCGCCGCGCTCCGGCGCCATGGCGGGGTTCCGTCGCGCCGCCCAGGCGATGTAGGCGCTGAACAGGCAGGCCATCATCAGGCCGGGCACCACGCCGGCGACGAAGAGCTTGCCGATCGAGGTGTCGGTGAGCGCGCCGTAGATGAGCAGGCTCAGCGAGGGCGGGATCAGCAGGCCGAGCGTGCCGCCGCCCGCGAGGCTGCCGACCACGGCCGGGCGGTCGTAGCCGCGACGCTTGAGCTCGGGATAGGCCACCGAGCCGACGGCGGCGGCGACCGACATCGACGAGCCGCTCACCGCGCCGAAGATCGTGCAGACCGCGATGTTGGTGTGGAGGAGGCCGCCCGGCACACGCGCGAAGACCGGCGCCAGCGCCCGGTAGACGCCCGCGGCGAGGCCGCTGGCGACCAGCACGTCGCCCAGCAGGATGAAGAGCGGCACCGCGGTGAGCGTGTAGGTCGTGAGCATGTTCCAGACGGCCTGCACGCCGATCTGCAGCGCGCCCTCCGCGTGGAACCAGAGGATCGCGAAGCCGGTCAGGCCGAGCGCGGCGCCGAGCACCGCGCCTGACAGCACGCTGGCGACGAGGCCACCGAAGAGCGTCCAGAAGACCATGCGGCCGCGACCTCAGATATGCATGCCGCCGCCGGAGGGCGGCTGCCTCGTCGCCTTCCATGCGCCAACGAGGGCGCACAGCGCGACGCAGGCGGTCATGACCGCGAGCCAGGGCCAGAGCTCGAGCCGCGCCTGCTCGGACTTGAGGCCAAGGCGCGCATGGAACGCCACCAGGTTCCAGGACTGCCAGGCAAAGATCGTGGCGAAGGCGACGAGGATCAGTTCCGAGGCGATCCAGGCGACGCGGCGCGCGAGGGCGGGCAGCGCGTCGGTCACGAGCGTCACCCGGATGTTGAGGTCGCGCACCAGCGCCATCGGCATGGCGAGGAAGACCATCATCGCGAGGAGAAGCCCGGAGAGTTCCTCGGTGAAGCGGAAGGGGGCGGCGACGAGGTAGCGCATCACCACCGCCGCGAGGATGAAGGCGAAGATCGCCGCCCCGGCGGCGGCGGCGATCGCGGCGAGGGCGCGCGCGACGAGGTCGAGGATCCTGCCGATCGTCTCCATCCCGTCCTCCCCGCGCGCGCCGTCGTTCAGCGGCCCAGCGCCTTGAGGATGCGCTGGCGGTATTCCGGGCCGGTCTTGCCGGACTCGGCCGCGATCTTGTCCCACGTCTTGAGCGCGGCCTCGCGGATCGCGCCCTGGTCGGCGGCGGAGAAGTCCGGGTGCCATGTCACGCCCTGCGTGGCGAGCCTGGCGCGGGCCTCCTTCTCCTCCTGCGCGTCCTTCGAGAAGTCGAAGGAGCGCTTCTCCAGCAGCTCGATCGCGTCGGCGACGGCCTTGCGATGCTGCGCGGGCAGCGCCTTCCACTTCGCCTGGTGCGCCATCATCACGTAGGGCACGGGCGGGAAGGGGAAGCCGCTGTAGCTCGCGTGCTTCGCCACTTCCTGCAGCGAGATCGTGTGCAGGATGCGCGCGGGGTAGAGCGCGCAGTCGACCACGCCGGTCTGCATCGCCGAGTAGAGCTCCTGCTGGGGCACGATCTGCGCGGCGACGCCGAGCGCGGCGAAGGTGTCGACCTGCTCGCGCGAGCCGACGCGCAGCTTGACGCGGCGCAGCTGGTCGAGGGTCGAGACGGGCTGGCGGCAGAAGATGGACGCGTCGAGGATCGTCAGGCCCATGAAGCCGATCGCCTCGATGTTCCAGCGCGCCATGCCCTCGGCCAGGATCTTCTTGAGCTCGGGCAGGGCCTTGAGGTGCTCGTCGGCGCTCGACACCGAGCCGTAGACGTAGAGCGAGGCGAGGTCGGGCGCGTCGCGGCCGATGAAGGGCGGCCAGATGAAGCCCATCTCGGGCGTGCCCTGCTGCATCCAGCGCAGCGCGTCGGCGTCGCGCAGGTTCATCGCGCCGCCCTCGAGCACGTTGACCGAGAACGCGCCGCCGCTCAGGCGCTTCACGTCCGCGGCGAACTCGCGCACGTGCCCGGACTCGGCGCGGGTCGGCGCGTAGGAGTTGTTGAACTTCCACTCCAGCGTCTGTGCGGAGGCCGCCGAGGCGAGCGCGCTCGCGAACGCGGCGGCAATGAGGCTGCGCTTCATCGTCGAGATCCTTCCTTCTGTCCTGCGGAGCGCGCCGGCGCCTTGCGCCGCGCGACCGCATATTCGGGACTGCGCCACGCCGCCGCAAGTGGGATGACGGTCGCGCGAGACTTCGCACTCGACGCTGCCGCCCCGCGTGCGGCATCTTGCGCGGGCAAAGGAACCGGAGGGGAAATGTCCGACACCAGGCCTAGCCGTCTCAGCGCGACGATCGACCTCGACCGCAACGGGAAGCACGTCGGCTTCGTGCGGCTCCCGCATTCGGTGCATCGCTCGGCCTATGGCTGGCTGCCGATCCCCATCGTGTCGATCCGCAACGGCGACGGCCCGAAGGTCCTGCTCAACGCCGGCAACCACGGCGACGAGTGGGAGGGGCAGGTCGCGCTGGGCAAGCTCATCCGCGAGCTGCGTCCGTCCGACATCCGCGGCCAGGTGATCATCCTGCCGTCGTCGAACTTCCCGGCCGCGATGGCTGGCACGCGCACGTCGCCGATCGACGATGGCAACCTGAACCGGTCCTTCCCGGGCAACCCCGACGGCACGGTGACCCAGCAGATCGCCTACTACATCGAGCACGTGCTCCTGCCGGGCTGCAGCTTCGCCTTCGACTTCCACTCCGGCGGCAGCTCGCTGATGTACCTCCCGTCGTCGCTCTGCGGGCGCGATCCCGATCCCGAGCGCTTCGCGCGCGCGCTGGAGCGGCTGCGCGTCTTCGGCGCGCCGATCGGCTACTTCTCCTCGAAGCCCCAGCAGACGCAGGGCGAGGACCGCACGCTCAGCGCCGGCGCGATGCGCAAGGGCGTCGAGACGATGGGCACCGAGCTCGGCGGCACGGGCAAGGTGACGCCGTCGATCCTCAAGATCGCCGAGGACGGCATCAAGCGGCTGCTCGCGCATGTCGGCGTCTACAAGGGCAAGGTGCCGCCGCCGCCGCCGGTCCGCCTCGTCGAGGTCGGCGGCGACGACTACTTCGTCTACGCGCCCGATGGCGGCGTCTTCGAGCCGCTCGCCGAGATCGGCGCGGAGGTGAAGAAGGGACAGCCCGCGGCGCTCATCCACTTCCACGACACGCCCTGGCGCAAGCCCTCGCTCGCCCGCTTCGCGCGCGACGGCCTCGTGCTGTGCATGCGCGTGCCCGGCCGCACGGAGCGGGGCGACTGCCTCTTCCACCTCGGCACGGACTACACGCCGCCGCGCCGCGCCGGTGGCGGGAAGCCGGCGTCGCGCAAGCGGCGCTGACGCGCCGATGGCCGCGGCGGCAGGGGTGATGCGCCGCCGCGCGCTCCTGGGCGCCGCGGCGGTCGCGCCCATGCTCGCCGCGCCCGGCGCGCGCGGGCAGGCGCCGCGCCGCGGCGGCACGCTCTTCGTCGCCGCGGACGGCGAGCCGCGCAACCTCAATCCCGCCCTCGTCGCCTCGAACGGCGTGTTCTTCGTCGCCAGCAAGGTGATCGAGCCCCTGGCGGAGATGTCGCGCGACGGCGACGGCCTCGCGCCGCGGCTCGCGACGTCGTGGAACGGCTCGGCCGACGGGCGCAGCGTGACGTTCCGCCTGCGCGAGGGCGTGTCGTGGCACGATGGGCGGCCCTTCGGTTCCGCGGACGTCGCGTTCTCGGCGCTGGAGGTCTGGCGCAAGCTGCAGAACCTCGGGCGCGCCGTGTTCCGCGACCTCGAGGCCGTGGAGACGCCGGACCCGGCCACCGCGATCTTCCGGTTCTCCGCGCCGACGCCGTTCCAGCTCGTGCGCAACGCGCTGCCCGCCCTGACCTCCGTGCTGCCGCGCCATCTCTACGAGGGCACGGACATCGCGGCCAATCCCGCGAACCGGAAGCTCGTGGGAACCGGGCCCTACCGCTTCGTCGAGCACAGGCCCGGCGAGTACTACCGGCTCGAGCGCAACCCGGCCTATCGCGAGGCCGGCCGGCCCTACCTCGACGCCATCGTCTATCGCGTCCTTCCCGATCGCGCGGCGGTCGCCTCCGCGCTGGAGGCCAACCAGGTCCAGCTGAGCGCCTTCTCCGCGGTGCCGCTCGCCGACCTCGCGCGGATCGCCACGGTCCCCGGCATCAGGGTCATCCCCGAGGGCTACGAGGGCATCACCTACCAGCTGGTGGTCGAGGTCAACCATCGCCGGCGCGAGCTCGCGGACCCGCGCGTGCGCCGCGCCATCGCCCACGCGATCGACCGGCGCTTCGTCGTCGAGGCGATCTTCCTCGGCCATGCGCGGGAGTCCAACGGCCCGGTGCCGCGCTGGGACGCGCAGTTCCACGCCGCCGACGTCGCGACGCCCGGCTTCGACGCGGCGCGCGCGAACGCGCTGCTGGACGAGGCGGGGCACCCGCGCGGCGCGGGCGGCATGCGCTTCCGCCTGCGCATCCTCCCGGCCCCGTGGTTCGAGCAGACGCGGCAGATGGGCGACTACCTGCGCCAGGCGCTGCGCGCCGTCGGCATCGACGCGCAGGTCGTCGCCAACGACAGCGCCGCGCACACGCGCGCCGTCTACACGACGCACGACTTCGACCTCGCGATCGGCTCGCCGGTCTATCGCAACGATCCCGGCATCTCGACCGCGATCCTCTACGAGAGCGGCCTGCCCGCCGGCGTGCCGTTCTCCAACCAGTACGGCTACGCGAGCGCGGAGATGGACGCGCTCCTCGGCCGGGCCGCGCGCAGCATCGATGCCGGGGAGCGCAGCGCGCTCTACCGCGACTTCCAGCGCCTCGCCGCGCGCGACCTGCCGGTCATCCACGTCGCGGAGTTCTCGTTCCTGACCGTCGCGCGCGACAGCCTGCGCAACGTCGCCGGCAACCCGCGCTGGGCGACCTCCCACTGGGACGATGCCTGGCTCGCGGGCTGAGCGCGGCCGCGCGGCGTGAGCGGCGCCCTGCGCATCGCGGCGAGGCGCTGCGCGGCGGCGGTGCCCACCATCCTGGTCGTCGCGCTCGCCGCCTTCGCGCTGCTCGAGGCCGCGCCCGGCGACGCGGTCGACGCCTATCTCGCCCAGGTCGGCGGCGACGCGGGCTTCGCGGCGGAGCTGCGCGCGCGGCTCGGCCTGGCCGACAGCCTGCCGGGACGGCTCGCGGGCTTCCTCGGCCGGCTCGCGTCGCTCGACCTCGGCATGTCGGCGGCCTTCGCGCGGCCCGTCCTGGAGGTGATCGCCGAGCGCCTGCCCAACACGCTGCTGCTGATGGCGGGCGCGGCGAGCGTCGCGGCCGGGCTTGGCGTCGCCATCGGCCTGCTGTCGGGCGCGCGGCCCGGCGGCGCGCGCGACGCGCTCCTCTCGACCGGCGCGCTCGCGCTGCTCGCGATGCCGAACTTCTGGCTCGCCCTCGTGCTCGTCCTCGTCTTCGCCGTGCAGCTCGGCTGGCTGCCGACCGGTGGCATCCGGACGATCGGCGGCGCCCCGCCCGGCGGCGCCGCGCTCGACGCGCTGCGCCACCTCGTCCTGCCCTCGATCGCGCTCGGCGCCGGCTATGCGGCGATGTTCGCGCGCACGCTGCGCGCGGGCATGGTCGAGGCCTGGCACGCGGACCACGTGCGGGCCGCGCATGCGCGTGGCCTGCGGCGCCGGGCGATCGTCTGGCGCGCCGTGGCGCGACCGGCGCTGGTGCCGGTGCTCGCGCTGCTGGGCCAGCATGTCGGCACGCTGGTCGGCGGCAGCGTGGTGGTCGAGACCGTCTTCGCCGTGCCCGGCATGGGCCGTCTCGCCTTCGAGGCCGTGTCCGGGCGCGACGCGCTGCTCCTGGCCGGCATCCTGCTCTGCGCGACCGGCGTCGTGCTCGTCGCCAACCTGCTCGTCGACCTCGCGCTCGCGCGGCTCGACCCGCGCATCGGGCAGTCCGATGGCTAGCCGCCTCGTGCACGCGGCGCTGGCGGAGCGTTCGGGCGCGGCGGGCGCGCTGCTGCTCGCGGCCATGGCGCTGCTGGCGCTCGCGGCGCCGCTGCTCGCGCCGGGCGACCCGCTCGACCTCGCGGGCCGGCCGATGCTGCCGGCCTTCGCCGACGCGGCCCTGCCCCTCGGCACCGATCGACTGGGACGGAGCATATTCGCGGGCCTCGTCCACGGCGCGCGCGCCAGCCTCGCCACGGGATTGTGCGTCGCGGCCGTGGCGCTCTGCGTCGGTGCCTCGGCCGGCGCGGTCGCCGGCATGCTCGGTGGCGTCGCCGACGAGGCGATCATGCGGCTGGCGGACGCGGTGCAGACGATCCCGTCCTTCCTGCTCGCGATGGCGATCGTCTCCGTCGCCGGCCCCTCGCCCGTCGCCGTCGTCGCCGCGCTCTCCGCGGGGACATGGACCGCGACGGCGCGCATCGTGCGCGCGGAGGTGGCGTCGCTGCGCGAGCGGCAATTCGTCGAGGCCTCGCGGCTCTGCGGCCGCCACCCGCTCGCCATCGCCTTCGCGGTGGTGCTGCCCAACGCGCTGTCGCCGGCGATCTCGCTCGCGGCCGTCGTCGTCGCCGGCGCGATCCTGTCGGAATCGGCGCTCGCCTTCCTCGGCCTCTCCGATCCCAACCGCGCGAGCTGGGGCGCGATGATCGCGGAGGGGCGAAGCGTCCTGCGCAGCGCGCCGCACGTGATCCTCGCGCCTGGCCTGGCGCTCTTCGCGACGATCTTCGCCGTCAGCCTTCTGGGCGAGGGCGTGGCGCGGGCGCTGGCGGCGCGCGGTGGCCGGGCGGGTCAGCCGCGCGCGGCGCGCGCGAGCCGTGCCTCGCGGATGGTTATGTAGAGCGTGCTGCACACGATGATCGCCGCGCCCGCCACTGTCCACGCGTCGGGGACCTCGGCGAAGACGAGGTATCCCGCCGCCACCGCGAAGAGCAGGCGCGCGTAGTCGACGGGCGCGAGCGCCGAGGCCTCGCCCAGCCTGAAGGCGCGTATCGCCACGTACTGCCCGGCCGGCCCGAAGATCCCGATCACGGCAAGCCAGCAGGCCTGCCGCGCGTCCGGCCACTCCCAGGCGAGCAGGCCGGGCAGCAGCGTCCCCGCCGTGCAGATGATGGCGATGTAGGCCATGATCTGGACAGGCGCCTCGCGCCGCGCGAGCGCGCGGGTGGTGAGCGTGATCGCGGCGCCTGTCGCCGCGCCCGCGACCGCGACGAGATAGGCGGGGCTGAACTCCCCGGCGCCCGGGCGCATCACGACGACCACGCCGATGAACCCGACGATCGTCGCGGACCAGCGGCGCCAGCGCACGACCTCGCCGAGGACGAGCGCCGCGAAGGCGACGATGAACAGGTTGCGCGCGAAGCTGATCGACACCGCGCTCGCCATCGGCAGGTGCGCGTAGCTGTAGAAATAGGCGAAGAGCCCCGCGATGGTCAGGCCGCCGCGCAGCGCGTGCAGCCCGGGATGGCTCGTCCGGAGCACCGCGGGGCCCGCGCGCATCAGGAAGGGCAGGAGGATCGCGAGCTGCGCGACGCTGCGCAGCAGGACGAGCTGGGCGATCGGCATCTCCGTGCCGATCATGCGCGTGGCGATGGTCTCGAAGGTGAACAGCGCGAAGGCGACGAGCATCAGCGCGGTGGCGCGCGTGTTCTCGGCGCGGCCACGCCAGCCGCGGCGCAGCCTCGCGGCCGTCGCGATGGCGCGGCGCCGGGCGCGCCGCGCCCGTTTCGAGCGGATGCCGATCCTGTCCCCCTCGCGCGCGGACGGGCAGCCGGCGCGCCGGGCGGCATTATGGACCCTGCCGCGCGCGGCGGCACGCGCGACCCGCCTTGCCTGCGCGTCGTCGCTCTTCCACAGTGGCGGCGTCGGCGACGGGGAGGACGGTATGGCATCGAGGCATGTCGTGGTGATCGGCGCGGGCATCGTCGGCGCGTGCACGGCGCTGCTGCTCCAGCGGGACGGCTGCCGCGTGACGCTGCTCGACAAGGGCGCGCCCGGCGAGGGCGCGTCGCTCGGCAACGCCGGTTGCCTGAACGCGTCCTCGGTCGTGCCCGTGTCGATGCCGGGCACGCTGCAGCAGGTCCCGCGCTGGCTCTTCGACCCGATGGGGCCGCTCACGATACGCTGGAGCTACCTGCCCGCGATCGCGCCCTGGCTGTGGCGATTCGTGCGCGCCGGCAGGCCCGAGCGCGTGCAGGAGATCGCGCGTGCCCTGCGGCCGCTGACCACGCCGACGGTGGAGATGCACCGGCAGTTCGCGCGCGAGGCCGGCGTCGAGGACCTCGTGCGGCAGGTCGGCCACCTCCACGTCTACCGCTCCGAGCAGGCCTTCGCGAAGGACGCCGGCGCGATGGCGCTGCGCGAGGGCAGCGGCGCGCGCGTCGCCGAGCTCGGCTTCGACGACCTGCGCCAGCTCGAGCCGGACCTCGACCGCGGCTACGTGCGCGCGCGGCTGATCCAGGAGAACGGCCATTGCCGCGACCCGCTGCGCCTCACGCGCGCCTATGTCGAGCTGGCGCAGCGCCGCGGCGCGGCGCTCAGGCGCGCGCGGGTGACCGGCTTCCGCCGCGACGGCGGGCGCGTCGTCGCGGCCTTCACCGACCAGGGCGACGTGGAGGGCGACGCCTTCGTCGTGGCGGGCGGCGCGTGGTCGCGCGACCTCGCCGCGTCGCTCGGCGATGCCGTGCCGCTGGACACCGAGCGTGGCTACCACGTGATGGTCTCCGGTCCCGAGGCGGGGCCGCGCACGCCGACGACGTCCTTCGAGGGCAAGTTCGTCGCCACGCCGATGGAGAACGGCCTGCGCGCGGCCGGCACGGTCGAGTTCGCCGGGCTGCATGCCGCGCCGCGCTGGGACCGCGCCGACGTGCTGCTGCGCCAGGTGCAGGCCATGTATCCAGGCCTCGCGCGCCAGATGCCCGAGGCGCGCCTGTCGCGCTGGATGGGGTTCCGCCCGAGCATGCCGGATTCACTGCCCGTGATCGGGCCGGCGGGGCGCGTGGGCAACGTGTTCTACGGCTTCGGGCACGGCCATGTCGGCCTGATCTCGGCGCCGATGACCGCGCGGCTGCTCTCCGACCTCGTCGCCGGGCGGCCACCCTCGATCGACCCCGCGCCCTACGCGGCGTCGCGCTTCGCCTGAGCGCGGCGCGTCCGGCTCAGCCGCCGAGCTCGAGGACCGCGCGGTCCTCCTCGACCACGAGCGCGGCCAGCGCGCCATCGCGCAGCAGCGGCCAGGGATCCTCCGCCGGGTCGCAGGCGACCGGGATGCCGGAGAGGATCGCGCCCTGCACCACCGAGGGATCGGGCAGCGTTCCCGAGACGATGGCCGCCGGCGCGTTGCCGTGGCGGAAGAGCTGGTGCAGGAAGCGCCACGCGCCGGCCGAGCCGCGCGTGTAGGGCATCACGAGCACGACGCCGGCCAGCGACCGGCCCCTGACGCTGGGCAGGTCGCCGACCACGCGGCCGCTGCGGATGTCGACGTCGCCCAGGAAGCTGATCGCCTCGCGCGAGGGCAGGAGCGGGCCGCGCGCACTGCCCTCGACGATGCCGCGCAGCGCGATGCGACGGGTCATGGCGCGCCCCGCGGCACGAAGCGGCCGGAGCAGGCGGTCTCCACCGCTTCCTCGGCGCCGGTCAGCAGCACGGGGCACTGGATCATGTCGCGCACGTACTTCGCCTGCTTCGCGGAATCGACGACCACGGCCCTGAGGCGCGGAGGCACGACGCCCAGCGCCGGGTCGGGCGAGACGGTGCGCGCGAAATGGCAGGACATGGGGCATGTGTCGGAGATCACCTTCGCCCCGGCGGCCTCGAGCCGCGCCAGCACGCCGGCGTCGGCGGCCGCGTTGCGCACGTTGCGGCTCGCCGTGATCCAGAGCTCGATGCCGCCGGCGACGCGCCGGCCGTCGAGCAGCCTTGCGTAGTGCTTCATCTCCTCCCACGAGGCGTGCGGACAGCCGAGATGGACGATGTCGATCGCGTCGTGCGCGTCGCGGTAGCGCGCATAGACCGCGTCGATCTCGGCGCGGCCGACGCGGGTCGCTGCCGGCACGTCCCGGCCGGCGAAGGCGGCCTCCACGTCGGCGAAGGGCGGGGTGACGCCGGGCACGATGAACATCGACGCGCCGCCGGACGTCGCGATGCCCGCGCCCAGCGCGTCGAGCTCGTCGAGCGTGGGGCGGCGCGCGAACCCCGTGACCACGGGCACGCCGTCGCCGATCGCGGCGCCGACATGGAAGCCGAGGCAGGAGAAGTCGCTCGGCCCCGCGAGGTCGCAGTCGACGGCGAACAGGCCCGTGCCTCGGCGCATGTCGTCGCGGTGGTAGCCGAAGAGCGGGTAGCGGCCGGTCATGCCGGCGTAGACGGCGAAGAACCCGTCGCGGTTCGAGCGCGCGCCGAGCACCGAGTTGCAGAAGATCGTGACCGTCGACTCGATCGAGGTCATGTGCGTGTTCCAGGTCGGCCAGTGGCCGGCCCAGTAGGGCGTGCAGGTGAAGGTGCAGTCGCTGCCGAGCCTCGCATGCGCGCCGGCCGCGCGGCGCTGCAGCCGCGCGAGGGATTCGGGCGCGCCGGTCGCGCGCCAGTTCACCGTGTCGGCGTTGGCGATGTTGACCGAGGCAGGCACGGCCATGCGCGCGTCGATGGAGGCGAGTTCCTCCATCAGCTCGACGTCCTCGAGGTAGAGCGCCATGCCGGCATGGATGTGCGCGTAGCCGATCTCGACCATGCGCGGCGCGCCATAGGCGCGGCCGAGCTGCACGAGGCCCTTCATGGCGCGCTGGCGCGCCGGGCCCTCGCGGCCCTCGAGCATGTCGCGCTCGGCCTGGGTCAGGTCCATGGCGCGCAGTCTGCGCCCGCCGCGGACGTGGCGGAAGCCCCCGCGTGGCTGGACGGATGCGTGGCGCGCGTCGCCGTACTAGTCTGCCGGCCGGGCGAGGGGAGGGAACCTGCATGGATCCTGCGCATGCGCGCATCGCGCGCGGGGGCAAGGCCATCTACGGCGCGCGCGTCGGCATCCTGATGCTGGAGGCGCGCTTCCCGCGCATCCCCGGCGACATGGGCAACGCGACGACCTGGCCCTTCCCGGTCCTCTACAAGGTGGTCGCCGGCGCCTCGCCGCAGCGCGTCGTGCGCGAGCGCGCCGCCGGCCTGCTCGAGCCCTTCCTCGACGCGGCGCGCGAGCTCGTGCGGCTGGGCGCGGACGGCATCACGTCGAATTGCGGCTTCCTGTCCCTGTTCCAGGACCAGATCGCGGCCGCGGCCGGCGTGCCGGTGGCGATCTCGAGCATGATGCAGGTGCCGATGGTCAACCGGCTCCTGCCGCCTGGCCGCCGCGCGGGCATCCTGACGATCAGCGCCGCGACGATGACGGCCGAGCACCTCGCGACGGCCGGCGTGCCCGAGGGCACGCCCGTGATGGGGACGGATGGCGGGCGCGAGTTCACGCGCGCGATCATCGGCGACGAGCCCGAGCTCGACGTCGCGGCGGCCGAGCGGGACATCCTCGACGCGGGCGCCGAGCTCGTGCGCCGCAACCCCGATGTCGGCGCGATCGTCCTCGAATGCACGAACATGGCGCCCTATGCGCGCGCCCTGTCCGAGCATGTCGGGATGCCGGTCCACGACATCTACAGCTTCGTGACCTGGTTCCACGCCGGTATCGCGCCGCGCGACTTCGGCCATCCGGCGAGCGACAGGCGGCAATGGAGGGAGAGATGAGCGCGGGCAAGGCAGGCAAGGCGACCGCGACGCGGGCGCTGGCGAGGTTCGTCGCGGGCTTCCGCGCGTCGCGGCTGCCCGCGGCGGTGCGCAGCCGCACGCTGGAGCTGGTGCTGGACGGCACCGGCGCGCTGGCCTCCGCGGCCAATCCCGCCTTCTCGACGGGCCGGCTGATCGCCGCCTTCGTGCGCGAGCAGGGCGGCCGCAGCCAGGCCTCGATCGTCGGCCATGGCTTCCGCAGCTCGGTCGCCAACGCCGCGCTCGCCAACGGCACGATGGGCTATGCCTCGGATGTCGAGCCGCACCATCCCGAGGCGATCCTGCATCCCATCGCCGTGATGATCCCCACCGCGCTCGCCGTCGGCGAGCACGCCGGGTCGACCGGCGCGGAGTTCCTCGCCGCGGTGGCGATCGGCTGCGAGGTCGAGTACCGCGTGTCGATGGCCCTCGGGCCGGCGGAGCAGTACGCGCTCGGCTTCCATCCTTCCGCGGTCTGCGGCTGCTTCGGCGCGACCGCCGCCGCGGCGTTCCTGCTCGGGCTCGACGAGGACGCCTGCGTGCGGGCCTTCGGCCTCGCGGCCTGCCAGGCGTCGGGCATGATGGCCTGGGAGAGCGACCCGACCGAGAACGCGCGGCCCTTCCAGATGGGCGTCGCCGCGCGCAACGGCGTCACCGCGGCGATGCTCGCCAGGAGCGGCTTCGGCGGGCCCGACGCGGTGTTCGACCACGGGCATACCGTGTTCCGCGCCTTCAGCCGCGCGCCCCGCCCGGAGAAGCTGCTCGCGGGGCTTGGCAGGACGTGGGACGGGATCATGGAGCTCGCCTTCAAGCCCTATTCCTGCGTGTCCTTCCTGCATCCCGCGCTCGACGCGCTGCTCGGCATCGTGCGCGAGAACGACCTTCGCCCCGCCGACATCGCGAAGCTCACGCTGCGCTTCCCGAAGGACGGCATCCACTGCGTCGACGGCAACCCGCTGAAGAGCCATTGCGCGCAGTACATCCTGCCCGTGGCGGTCGCCGACCGCGGCCTGGCCGTCGCCGACATCTTCGTCGACCGCCGGCTCTCGGACCGCGAGGTCGCGGCGCTGGCGCGGCGCGTGCGCGTGGTCTCCGACCCGGAGCTCGACCCGCTCTTCCCCGACTTCTACGCCTCGATCGTCGAGCTCGAGACGCGCGACGGCCGCCGCTTCTCGCGTCGCAACGACATCGCGCGCGGCTATCCCGAGACGCCGCTGGGCGCCGAGGAGCTGATCGCCAAGTTCGAGCTGCTCGCGGGGTCGGCGATGCCCGCCGCGCGCGTGCGCGCGCTGGGCCGATGCGTCGTCGACCTGCCGCGCGCGCGCGACCTGCGCGCCTACGCGGCGGCGCTGCGCGCGAAGGCGAGGCCACCCGCGCGGCGCGGCTCCCGGGCCGGGCGGCGCGCGCCATGAGCCTCGGGCCCGTGCGCGAGCTGCGCGTCGGCCTCGCCGGCTTCGGCAATGTCGGCCAGGACCTCGCGCGCCGCCTCTGCGCGGGCGCGATACCCGAGGCGCGCCTCGTCGCGGTCAGCGCCCGCGACCTCGCGCGCGCGGAGGCGAACGCCGCGTCGCTGCAGCCGCGGCCGCGCGTCGTGCCGCTGGCGCAACTCCCCGCCCTCGTCGACGTCGTCGTCGAATGCGCGACCGCGGATTCCTTCCCCGAGATCGCGCGCGCCACGCTCGGCGCCGGGCGGCTGCTGGTCGCGGTCTCGGCAGGCGGCGTGCCGAACTGCCCGGAGATGGCGGAGCTCGCGCGCGCGCATGGCGGGCGCGTGCGCATTGCCTCGGGCGCGCTGCCAGGCCTCGACATCCTGCGTTGCGCGCGCGAAGGCACGATCCGCAGCGTGCACCTGCGCTCGCAGATCAAGCCCGGGTCGATGGCCCACGAGCGCTACGTGCTCGATCGCGGCTTCGACTTCGCCAACGCGCCGCCCGCAAAGGCGGTCAAGGTGTTCGAGGGCAGCGCGGGGGAGGCCGCCGCGGCGTTCCCGCGGCACTTCAACGTCGCCATCGCGCTGAGCCTCGGCGGCATCGGCTTCGACCGCACGACCGTCGAGATCTGGGTCGACCCGGACATCGGTGGCGCCATCCACACGGTCGAGGTGGACGCGGAGGACATCGGGCTCACCATGCAGAGCCGCAACCGGCCCTCGGCCAACCCGCGCACGTCGCGGATCGTGAGCCCGAGCATCCTCGCCGCGCTGCGCTCGCTCGTCGCCCCGGTGCAGGTCGGGAGCTGATCGCGCCCTGGAGCGCGCGGAGGATGGCGTAGCGCCAACGGGCGACGCCCGATGCCCACCTGCCAGGCGCGGGCCACGATGGCTAGGTTTCGTCGCGCAACCAGGGAGGTGCCGATGCGAAACCACGTGGACACCGTCCGTTTCCGCCTCGCCGTGGCGGAGATCGGATACGAGTACGACGCGTCCGACATGCCGGGCGCGCCGCAGGCCGGGCCGCAGCAGAACGAGGTCGAGCAGGGACGCTGCGCGGCGGACGTGCTCTCCAACCTCGCGACGATGAACAACGCGCTCAGCGCCGCGGGCTTCGCCGCGACCGCCGTCGCGACCGCCACGAACGCGCCCGTCGCCGTCGCCAACGTCTTCGCGGGGGCGGCGGGCATCATCGGCGCGGGGAACCAGGCGTTCGAGGCAAGCCCCGCCTGCCAGGGCCTCGACAACGCCGGCATGGCGAACAGCCTCGGCTTCGGCGCGATGGTCGCGCCGTGAGCCGGGCGGGGACGGCGGCCGGGATGGCGCGCGCGATCGGCGTGCGCGTGCCGATCGGATGCGATCGCGGCCGCGCCGCCTCGCTCGCGGCCCGCGTCGCCGTCCTCGTCCTCCTCCTCCTCGCGCCATGCGCCGGGCGCGCGGGGGGCGCCGAGCGGCCTCCCGGCGTGGACGCGCTCGTCGATGCGTTCGTGCGCATCGCGGGGCTCGGGGAGTTCGGCGTTCCCCTGCCGGGGATCGTCAGGTGGGAGGGCGGGTCGCTCGACATCGCCATGGTCGGGCGCCCCGAGCCCGACCAGGTCGCCACGCTCGAGGCGCTGATCCCGCGCCTGTCCGCCGCGACCGGGCTGTCCATCCGCAACGTGCCGGCGATCGCGGTCCCGTCCGGAGGCGCGGTGCCGGGTGGCATGGAACTCGGCCTCGCCGCGCCGACCACGCACCTGAGGATCATCGGGAACCTTGTCGGCGGGGACCCGCATGTCTACGCCTTCCACGCGCGCGACGGCGTCGCGCAGGTCTGGCGCGCCAACATGCTGGTCTTCCTCGGCAACCAGGAGGACCTGCGCCGCCTCGCCCGGATCACCGCCGTCGACGCGAAGCTGCGAGCCGACATCGACAGCGGCACGACGCCCTGCTTCGCGAACCTGACGCTCGACCGGAACCGGTTCGCGATCCTCTACGCCGTTGTCGGCCTGCGCACCGACATACCCGACTGGGCGAGGCGCCGCTGCGTGCACGAGGAGGTCACGCAGTCGCTCGGGCTGCGCAGCGACCTGCCGGAATCGGAGATCTCGCTCTTCGACGACGCGATGATGCGCCGCCGCACCGAGCTCACGCGCCACGACTGGATGTTCCTCGAGATCCTCTACGATCGTTCGCTTCCTCCGGGACTGCACGGGATCGATCTGCGACGGCGGGCGAGGCCGCTCGTCGAGCGGCATCTACAGCGGCACCGCGATTGACAGCCGCGCGGGCCGGGGTCTTGGATGACCCGGCACTTCGACGAGGGGATGGCATGAGGAAGTCAATCGCGGCCGCGCGCGCGGCCTCCGGCGCCACGTTGGCCCTGGCCCGTGCCTCGGCCCGGGCGGCCGGGATGGCGCCGGTTCCCGGCCATCCGGGCGCGCCGTGCCGCCATCCCGGGCGCGGCGGCGCCGGCTGAAGCGGCAGGGGACCCGCGCCCGCGAGGGCGAGGTCCCGCAACCATGCGCGAACTCGCAGGACCAACCCGCAGCGTCGTCGCCGCCTGGGCGGCGCTTGCCACGCTCCTCCACCTCCACGCCGCGGTCGCCGGCTTCGGCGCGCCGCTCGAGCTGCGCGTGCAGCACCTGCTCGTCCTCCTGCCGCTCGCCTTCCTGCTCTGGCCGGCGCGCCCCGGCACCTCGCCCGCGCATCGCCCCTCGGGGCCGGACCTCGCGCTCGCCCTGCTCTCGATGCTCCCCGGGCTCCATGCTCTCCTCGGGCCGGACCGGGACGCCCCTAGCCTTGGCAACGCGGTTCAGCCCGGGAGCGCCGAGCTCCTGCTCGGCGGCCTGGCCGCGCTGCTGGTCATCGAGGCGCTGAGGCGCGCCGTGGCGCCCGTGCTCGCGGGCCTGGTCGCCGCCGGCATCCTCTACCTCGTCGCATGCGCGTACCTGCCGGGCCTCCACCACCACCGGGGCGTGACGCTGCACGAGATCGTCGGGTCGCTCTACCTGTCGGAGGGCATGGGCATGCACGGCCCGGTCACCGGCATCTCGGCGACGATGGTCGCCGCCTTCGTCGCCCTGGCGGTGGCGAGCGAGAGGAGCGGCGTGGCCAGGTTCCTCCACGATCTCGCCATCCGCGCCGCGGGCCGCCAGGTCGGGGGTCCCGCGAAGGCCGCGGTGGCCTCCTCGGCGCTGTCGGGCATGTTCTCAGGCGCCTCGACGGTACATGGCCTCGCGCCCGGCTCGCCTGCCATCCCGGCGATGGTCAGCCTCGGCTTCGATCGGCATTTCGCCGCCGGCGTCGCGGCGTCGTCCTCGGCCGGCATCCAGTTCATGCCGCCGGCGATGGGCGCGGGCGCCTTCGCGGTGGCGCTGGCCGCCGACATTCCCTACGGCCAGGCCTGCCTCGCCGCGCTCCTCGGGGCGCTCCTCCACTTCCTGATGATCCTCGCCAGCGTCCATTTCGAGGCGAGGCGGCTGCGGATCCCCGGCCTGCCGGAGGCCGGTATCCCGGCCTGGCGCGAGGTGCTGCGCGGCGCGCCGCTCCTCCTTCCGCTCGTGCTCCTCGCCGTCCTGCTGCTCCTCGGCCGGCCACCGCATCTCGCCGCCTCCTGGGCGTTCGTCGCGACGTTCCTCGTGTCCTGGGTCCACAGGCATCCGCGCGCGATCCTGCTTGTCCTGCCCGTCGCGGTCGCCGTGGCGCTCGCGCTCGCGCGCTTCGGCGAGCACGCCGTGGCCTGGCCCCTCTCCATCGCGCTGGGCGCGGCGTCGCTCCTCGCGATGCTGTGGTCGCGCCCTGGCACGCGACCGATGCTGCGCGAGGCCTTCGTCGTCCTCGTCGACGCGGGTTGCCGCATGGTCGTGGTCGCGCTGGCCTGCGCGGGCGCCGGCATGCTCGTCGCCTGCCTGGCGGTGGCCGGGCTCGATGCCGCGGCGTCCGGCGCCATCCGGGCGCTGAGCCAGGGCAGCCTGCTGGCGGCGGGCGCGCTGCTCGCGGCATCGACGCTCGTCCTCGGCAAGTACCTGCCGGCGATCGCCGCGCATGTCGTCGTCGCGTCGGTGGGCGCGCGGGTCCTGGTCGAGCTCGGCGCGCCGGCGCTCGCCGCGCACATGTTCGTCTTCTGGTTCTCGATCCTCGCCGTCGCGACGGTGCCCGCGTCCGCGGCGTCGATCGCGGGGGCCGATCGGCTGCGCGCGGGCCTCGCGTCAGCGCGCCTTGCCCTCGCGGGCTTCGTCGTGGGCTTCGGCTATCTCCACGCCCCGGCGCTGCTGATGCAGGGGGCGTGGCCCGTGATCCTCGGCGAGGCGCTGGCGAGCGCTGCCGGGTTCATCCTCGCCGCGGCGGCGTTCTCCGGCCATTTCCGGGACAACCTCGCCAGCGGCTGGCGCGTCGCCCTCGGCATGGCCGCCATCGTCCTTGCGCTGCCGCTCGAGGGCCTCGATCCGTGGGTGCGCGTCGCCTGCGGGGCCGTCGCCTGCGCGGTGCTCTGGCTGGCGTCGCGCGCCTTCGCGCCGGGCGCCGCGCATCTGGCCACGCGCCGGGACGAGTGAGCGCCCGGCCATCGGCCGGGTTGCATTTCGCCGCGCGGCCGCCGAGCCTGCACCCATGCGCGGCGGCCCGCGCCCCGGCCGCGGGGCCCGGGCCGCGGACGCCGGGATGCTCCAGGGGGCGATCGCCCCGCGATCGCCGGAGGGCTGGCAATGCAGGAACTCGAGACGGTGCTGCGCGGCGGCACCGTGGTCACCGCGAGCGACCAGTACCGCGCCGATGTCGGCATCGCGGGCGGGCGCATCGTCGCCATCGCCGACAGCCTGCGCGGCGCCAGCGAGGTCGATGCCGGCGGGCTCCTCGTCCTGCCCGGGGGCGTCGACAGCCACGTGCATATCGAGCAGCCCGGCTCCGACGGCTCGATGACGGCCGACGACTTCGAGACCGGCACCCGCTCCGCGGCCTGCGGCGGGACGACGACGATCATTCCCTTCGCCGTTCAGGAGAAGGGCAAGGGACTGCGCGCCAGCGTCGACGCCTATCGCCGGCGCGGCGAGGGCAGGGCATGGATCGACTTCGCGATCCACCTCATCGTCTCGGACCCAAGCGAGGCGGTCGTCGGCCAGGAACTGCCCGCGCTGATCCGCGACGGCTACACCTCGTTCAAGGTCTACATGACCTACGACGACCTGAAGCTGGACGACCGCCAGCTGCTCGACGTCCTGGCTCTCGCGCGCCGCGAGGGCGCGATGACGATGGTGCACGCCGAGAACTCGGACTGCATCGCCTGGATCACGCAGCGCCTCGCCGCGAAGGGGCGCACCGCGCCGCGCTTCCACGCGACCTCGCGCCCGATGCCGGTCGAGCGCGAGGCGACCCATCGCGCGATCGCGCTCGGCGAGCTCGTCGACACGCCCATGCTCATCGTCCATGTGTCCGGGCGCGAGGCGGTGGAGGAGATCAGGCGCGCCCAGGCGCGCGGCCTGCGCGTCTACGGGGAGACCTGCCCGCAATACCTCTACCTCACGGAGGAGGACCTCGGCGCGCCGGGCTTCCTCGGCGCGCGCTGCGTCTGCTCGCCGCCGCCGCGCGACCGCGCCAACCAGGAGGTAATCTGGGACGCGCTCGCCTCGGGCGTGTTCCAGGTCTTCTCGTCCGACCACGCGCCTTACAGCTACGACGACGCGCGCGGGAAGAAGCTCTCCGGCGCCGACGCGCCCTTCTGGAAGATCCCGAATGGCGTGCCGGGCATCGAGACGCGCATGCCGCTGCTGTTCGACGGCGTGTCGCGCGGGCGCATCACGCTGCAGCAGTTCGTCGCCCTGACCGCGACCAACCCGGCGCGGATCTATGGCCTGTCTGGCCGCAAGGGGTCGGTGGCGATCGGGGCCGACGCCGACATCGTGCTCTGGGACCCGTCGCGCGAGCGCACGATCCGCAACGCCGACCTCCACCACGCCGTCGACTACACGCCCTACGAGGGCATCGAGGTCAGGGGCTGGCCCGTCCACGTGCTGTCGCGCGGCGCGTTCGTGCTGCGCGACGGCGCGCCGGTCGACCGGCGCGGGCACGGACGCTTCCTGCCCTGCGACCTTCCCGGGCCCGCGCGCCCGCGTGGCCAGCCGGCGCTTCCCGCCGACCTCCTCTGAGGCTCCGTCCTCAGGCGAGCTTGCCGCGCGCGAGGACCGGCCACTCGACCTCGACGACGCCATCGCGCACGCCGTAGAGCGTGTCGTGCATGTGCACCGTGGTGTCGCCGTAGCCGGCGACGAACTCGACGGTGTCGCCGATGCGCGGCGTCGCGGATGGCGCCTCCAGCTCGATGGTCGAGTGCTCCGCCGAGAAAGAGAGCCGGGCGATCGCGCCAAGGCCGATCGGCATCGGGTTGATGCCGTCTGCGGACATCGCCTTGCGTCCCGCGTCGCAGATGATGCGCGTCGGCGTCGGGCGGCTCGTCACCGTCGCGAGGATGGTCAGGGCGGGCGGCAGGTCGGCGTGCATCGAGGTCGTGTAGCGCATGTCGCTGAGCATGCCGCCGCCGGCCTGGATCTCCGTGACGCCGGGCTGGTGCATGGTGTAGCGGATCGTGCCCGTGCCGCCGCAGCTCACGATCGCGCAGGGCAGGCCGGCCCCGGCGCAGTCGCGCGCGCTGCCGGCGAGCAGGGCGATGGCCTCGGCCACGCAGCGCTCCTTCTCCGCCGGGTCGGCGATGCCCACGGCCTGCGCCTCCCAGCCCATGACGCCGGAGAAGGACAGGCCCTGCGTGGAGGCGATGCGCCGCGCGAGCGCGACGACGGGCGCGCCCGGCAGCACGCCGGCGCGCCGCATGCCGATGTCGACCTCGATGACGACCCGCAGCACGACCCCGGCGCGGCGCGCCGCGGCGCCGAGCGCGTCGACGTTCCCGGCGTCGTCGACCGCGACGATCGGGTCGGCCGAGCGCCGCAGCCGCGCGAGCCGCTCCATCTTCAGCGGCGTGACGACCTGGTTGGCGACGAGGATGTCGCGTATGCCCGCGGCCGCGGCGACCTCGGCCTCGCCGAGCTTGGCGCAGGTGATGCCGATCGCTCCGGCCGCGATCGCGCGCAGCGAGATCGCCGGGACCTTGATGCCCTTGAAGTGGGGCCGCCAGGAAATGCCGGCCGCGCGGCACGCGCCGGCGATGGTGGCGATGTTGGCCTCCATGCGGTCGAGGTCGACCAGCAGCACGGGCGTGTCGAGTTCGGCCTTCTTGCGTCCGACGCAGGAGACGGGCATCGCGGCGATCCTTCCGGTCACGTGGCTGTCCGGAGATAGCTACGACGCCCGTCGCGAGGCGTCCATCGCCCCGCGCGCCGCGCGAACTCAGGCGAAGAGGGCGAGGTACTCGGAGCCGGGGCCGGTGGCGCCTGCGGCGGCGTCCGTCGCGGACTTGGCGTCGCGCAGCGACAGGAAGCGCTGGATGAAGCGCTTCGTGAACTCCGTCTGCTGCGCCGTCCCGGAGGAGTCGGCGGCGGGCATGGCGGAGAGCTTGCGTCGCGCCTCGCCGAGCGAGAAGTCGACCCGCGCGCGCGACGCGCGCAGCGCCGATTCCACGTCGCCGGCGTGGGAGGCGAGGGAGGCGAGCGTGGCGCGCGCCGCGGCAGGATCGCCGGGCAGGCTCGCGATGGCGCTCGCCATGTCGGCCATCACCTTGTCGCGGAACGCCGGCGCGGCCTCGACCGTGAGCACCGCGCCGCCGACCTTCTGGCGGACGACGATGTCGCGCTGGCCCGTCACCAGCAGGTTCGTGCCGTTCGACGACGCGCGGGCGACGATCGCCTCCGCCTCGGCGCGCAGCGCGCGCACCGACTCGTCGATCCTGCCGCGCGGGTCGAGGACGTTGGCCGCGCTGTCCGCGACCTTGCGGTCGATGGCCATGCGCGCGCGCGCGTCGGTGATGGCCGGGACCAGGTCCCCGGAGATCGCGTCGCGCAGCTGCTCGGCCTTGGCGGTGGACTTCAGGTTCGCGCCGCCGAGCACGGCGCCGATCGTCGCCTGGAGGTCCCGCCCGCGCAGCGTGAGGTTCTTGCCGCCGGGCAAGGCGTAGTTCGCGTCCGCCGCGCCAAGGAGGTTGTCGAGGCCCGTGCCCGGCGTCGCGAGCATGGTCGTGATCTCGGCGATCGCCACCTGGGCCTGGTCGTCGAGGGACTGGCGCGTCGCCTGGTCGGTCGCGGCGGCGGCGTCGACCGCGAGCTGGCGCAACGCCGTGAGCTTCGTCGCCACCTGCCGCGCGCGATCGTCGGCGTCGATGACCGAGGAACGGGCGCGCTGCAGCGCGACGCTGTCGAGGGTGGACGTGAAGTTCCCGACGCCCGAGATCCGCGTCTCCATGGCCTCGCGATCGTCGAGCACCTGGTCGCGCGCCGCGCCGAGCTGCGGCCCGCCGCGCGAGATGGCGTCCGCGACCGCGCCCAGGTTCGCGGCGTCGCCCGCGTCGGCCACCGCGGCGAAGGCGGCGTCCGCGGCGTCGACCTCGGCTAGGAAGCCGGAGAGGTCCTGGCGGCGCAGCGTCACGGTGGTGCCGGCCGTGTCGATGGTCGTCGCCAGGTCGCCGGCGAGCGAACCGTCGAGCAGGTTCTCGTCCTGGCCGTCGAAGCGGTGGCTTGCGCCGGTCGAGAGCTCGCCGCGCATCGAGGCCGCGACCGCCGCGAACTCGGCCTTGTAGTCGGCGAGGCTGCCCGCGTTCGCAGGATCGGCGGCGAGCCGGCGCAGCGCGGAGAGCCGGTTGAGCCCGTCCGCGAGCTGGCCGATCGACGCCTCCGCGGCCGCGGCGAGGCCCTGCTGGCGCAGCAGCTGCGGGATCGCGACGTCGTGCACGGGGATGGTGGCGGCGTTCGCGCCGTTCGGGTCCTGCAGCGCCGCGAGGCCGTCGTAGCGGCCGACCGCGTCGCGCAGGCGCTGGCCGATCTCGCCCGCGCGCGTCGCGGCGGCCGCGGCCGCGGCCTGCGCGCGCTCGAGCGCGGTCACGTCCGCCTGCAGGTCCGTGCGCGACTGCTGCGCCGCCGCGCCGGCGCCCGACGGGCGGAACTGCGAGATGTCGAGCCTGCGCTTGATGATCTCGGCCTGCGTCTCGATCGGCTGGATCGCGACCTGCTCGGGGATCGCGAGCGTGTCGAGCACGACCTTGCGCAGCACCTTGTCGGCGAGGATCTGGTAGACGTCCGTGACCTTGCCGATGTTCTGCGCGAAGTAGCGCGCCTCGCGCACGGCCGGGTCCTGCTTGCCGAGCGACTTCTCGTACTCGGCCGAGATGAAGCGCTCCGCGAGCTTGTCGATCGTCGCGGGCAGCTTGAGCGTCGAGAGGCCCGTCCGCTTGATGTCGAGCGCAGCGGCGATCTCGCGGTAGCGGTTGTCCTTGAGGATGTTCGCCGTCGACTTCGTGTCGGTGAGGTCCGAGTTGAGGACGGCCTTGATGCGACCGATGAAGTTGATCTCCGTGTCCAGGCCGTATGCCGAGAGCACGAAGCCCATCATCCGCCGGTTCTTGTAGAGGTCGTCCGGCGTCTTGATGCTGGCGATCTGGCTCTTGAAGTACTCGACCTCGCGCGTGATCGCGGCCGACGAACGGAACTTCGTCAGCGACCGCGCCGGGTCGGCGCGTTCGACGGACTGGTAGAGGGAGAGCGCGTTGGCCATGGGACTTCCACCCTCACGGTGCGGTCGGCCGTGTTAAGGACGGCTTAAGGTGGCGCGGCACGCGCGAGGCGCCGGTAGAGCGGGCCGAAGATCGCGGGCACGAAATAGAGGGGGAACTGGCCGACGGCCAGGAACAGGACCAGCTCGGGCCCCGCGGCCGGGCCCAGCACGGCGACGAGGTTGGCGAGGTTCCGGCAGCCCCCCACCAGCGCCGTGGTCATGCCCTGGGGCCGTGCCATGCGCCAGAAGATGGCGATGCCGGCCGCCTGGAGCAGGAAATTGGTCGCGAAGCCGGCCGCGAGGTAGAGCAGCACCGCCGCGGGCTCCTCGAGGACGAGCGCGGTGGTGCCATCCATCACGCCTATCCCGAACACGACCAGGAGCCCGACGGCGGCGCCGCCGATCGCCTTCTCGTTGCGCGCGACGCGCTCCGGGCCGGCGACGCGCCGGGCGACCGCGCCGAGCGCGAAGCCGATGCCGACGAAGACGGCCAGCCGCGCCATCAGCGCGCCGATCGGCAGGTCGAGCTCGATGCCGAGGAGGAAATAGGCGACGGGTGGCTGGAGCACCGGCTGCAGGAGGCTGCTGGCCATCACCGAGAACACGGCGAGCGCCCCGTCCAGCCCCATCATCATCACGAAGGTCGGGGCGGCGGTCAGGACCGGGGACGAGGCCGTCAGCAGGATCGCGGCCTTGAGCGCGGGCGGCAGGGGCAGGGGCGCCAGGACGAGCGCGGCGAGGAGCGGGGCGCCGACCATGATCCAGGCGAGCATCGCCGTCGCGGCGGCTGGCCGCGAGGCCGCGGCGCCGGCGATCGCACGCATGTCCAGGCGCATGACGTTGCAGACCATGAGGCCCACGATCGCCGGCGCGACGAGGGGCCGGGCGAGGCGTGCCAGGTCGGGCAGCGCGAGGCCGATGAACAGCGAGACGGCGAGGATCGGCGTGGCGCGTCGTCCCAGCAGCTCGAGCAGGCGTATCAAGGCGAGACCGCCGGGGCGGCGCGCGCGGCCCGTGCCTTAACCTTAACCATCCCTTTACCGAGAATCATCG
The DNA here is from genome assembly GCA_041178225.1 of Pseudomonadota bacterium. Classification (GTDB taxonomy): domain Bacteria; phylum Pseudomonadota; class Alphaproteobacteria; order CACIAM-22H2; family CACIAM-22H2; genus CAIOSQ01. Next base: position 41,169 of record JBEGVV010000028.1, read on the forward strand.
TGGCGACTAAGATTCCTGCATCGCGCCGGCGGGGCATGCGCCCCGTACGGCCCACTCGAAGGTGAAGGAACCGCGCGATGTCCGCAATGGCACTCGCTAGCGCCCGCGACACGGCTTTCGCGACGATCGACGGGCTGGTCGGCCTGGGACTGGCGCCCACGCCGACCAACTACTCGGTCTGGCATTCGCATATCAGCGGGGAGAACCCCGGCCTGTCCCGGAGCATCCAGGAACTGGTCGCGCGCGCCATCCCGATCACCGACGAGATGCTTTCCGACTTCTGGCGCCGCTTCTGCGCGCCGGCGATGGATCCCGCGGTGGTCACGGACGCCGGCGAGCGCCTCGGGCGCGTGATGGCGAGCATCGCGGAAAGCATCTCAGGCGCGGGCGCCGCGACATCGGGATTCACCGACGCGCTCGCGCGCTTCGGCGACGAGATCGTGGCCGCGGTGCGCATGCCGGACATGGCAGCCGTCATGCGCGAGGCGACGCGGCGCATGCTGGTGGAGACCAAGCGCATGGTCGAGGGCACGCGCGGCCTCGACGCCGACCTGCGGGGCGCGAGCCGCGAGGTCCAGGCCCTGCGCAACGACCTCGAGGAGGCGCGCCGCCAGGCGATGAGCGACCCGCTCACCTCCGTCGCGAACCGCAAGGCCTTCGACGAGCGGCTGGCCAGGGAGATGGCCGCGGCGAGCGCGAGCGGATCCGACCTCGCGCTCCTGCTGCTCGACATCGACCACTTCAAGCGCTTCAACGACAGCTTCGGCCACGTGATCGGGGACGAGGCCCTCAAGCTCGTCGCGCAGACGCTCGTGGCGGGCGTGAAGGGCCGCGACATGGTCGCGCGCTATGGCGGCGAGGAATTCGCGGTGATCCTTCCCGCGACGTCGCTGGTCCACGCGCTGGGCCTCGCCAACGGCCTCGGCGCCGCGGTGAAGGGGCGCCGCATGCTGCTCAAGTCGACCGGGCGCGACCTCGGGCGCATCACGGTCTCGCTCGGCGTGGCGTGCTACAGGCCCGGCGAGTCCGCCTCGGACCTCGTGCGCCGCGCCGATGCCGCGCTCTACGCCGCCAAGGACCGCGGCAGGGACATGGCCTGCGACGAAGGCGTGCTCGAGGGGTCCTGACGCGCGCGTCAGTAGGTCCGCTTGAGCCTCAGGTGCGAGTGCCGGTCGACGCTGCGGATCTTCACCTGCCGCGAGCCGGTGCCGTCGAGCAGCATGAGCCCGACCTCGCTGCCGGCGTCGCCCGTCGCCCATAGCTTCCTGTAGAAGTCGGCGAGGTCGCGCACTGGCGCGCCGGCCACGCCCAGGACGACGTCGCCCGCCTCGATGCCGGCGCGCTCGGCCGGGCCGCCCGGCGTCACGCGCGTCACGAAGAGCCGCCCGCGCAGCTCCTCCGTCGCGATGCCGAGCCAGGGGCGGCGCGGCCCCGACGGCGCGCCCTCCGCGATCATGTCGCCAAGGATCGGCGGCAGCAGGTCTATCGGCACGAACATGTTCCCGGGAATGCCGGTGCCCTTGCCGTTCGCGTCGCCGACCATCAGCGAGCCGATCCCGACGAGGCGGCCCTCGGCGTCGAACAGGCCGGCGCCGCTCCATTCGGGATGCGGCGGCGCGGTGAAGATCGCCTCCTCGACCAGGTATTCCCAGCTGCCAGCGAAGGGCCGCCGCGACAGCACGAAGGCGGGCCTGGCGCCGCCGCCGCCCTCGTGCGCGGCGATCATCACGGGCGCGTGCTCTGGGACGGAGGCAGACCGGCCCAGCGGCGCGGCCGGCATGCGCGGCGGGTCGATCGTCCGCAGCAGGCCGAACCCCGTCTCGTGGTCGTAGCCGACGACCTGGGCGGGCAGCGTGCGCCCGTCGGCCAGCGTCACCTCCGCTCCGTCCGCCTCGACCATCAGGTAGCCGATCGTCAGCACCAGGCCGGACTGGTCGATGAGGACGCCGGAGCCCTGCCGCTGGCGGCCCAGCGAGGCGGCCGTGCGCGAATCCGCCGGGACGGTGCAGCGCACGCGCACCACCGCGCGCAGCCTCTGCGCGGCGTCCTGCGCGGTTGCGGGCAGCGCCGGGACGAGCGCCGCGGCGCCGATCATCGCGAGGCGTCGGGAGACGGGCATTGGACCTCCACCGGGGCCCGCCGACCTGGGGCGCGCGTGGCGGGGCCTCCACCACTATAGGCCTCGGCCGCCTCGCTTCCATCCCGGACCGCATGCGGCGTTGCGGCCGCCCGGGTCAGGGTGTACCCAGCCTCGCCCATGAGCAGCGATACCCCCGCCCCCTCGTCCTATCTCGACCGGCTGAACCCGCAGCAGCGCGCCGCGGTCGAGCGCATCGACGGCCCGCTGCTCGTGCTCGCCGGCGCGGGCACCGGCAAGACGCGCGTCCTCACGACGCGGCTGGCGCACATCCTGTCCACGCGCCGCGCCTTCCCGTCCCAGATCCTGGCCGTCACCTTCACCAACAAGGCGGCGCGCGAGATGAAGGAGCGCATCGGCGCCATGATCGGCCCGGTCGCCGAGGGCGTGTGGCTCGGCACGTTCCATTCGCTGTCCGCGCGCATCCTGCGGCGCCACGCGGAGCTCGTCGGGCTCCGTCCCGACTTCACCATCCTCGACACCGACGACCAGGCGCGGCTGATGAAGCAGCTGCTGCAGGCGGAGAAGATCGACGACAAGAAATGGCCCGCGCGCGCCGTGCTCTCGGCGATCGAGCGCTGGAAGGACCGCGGCCTCGCGCCGGACCGCGTCGCCGCCGACGCCGGCGGCGAGCTCGCGGCCGGGCGCGCGCAGTCGCTCTACGCGCAGTACCAGGAGCGGCTGCGGGTGCTGAACGCCTGCGACTTCGGCGACCTGCTGCTGCACTGCCTGACGCTGTTCGCGACGCGGCAGGACGTGCTCGACGAGTACCATCGCCGCTTCCGCTACATCCTGGTCGACGAGTACCAGGACACGAACGTCGCCCAGTACATGTGGCTGCGGCTGCTCGCGCAGGGCAGCCGCAACCTCTGCTGCGTCGGCGACGACGACCAGAGCGTCTATGGTTGGCGCGGCGCGGAGGTCGGCAACATCCTGCGCTTCGAGAAGGACTTCGACGACGCCACGGTCGTCCGCCTCGAGCAGAACTACCGCTCGACCGGCCACATCCTCGCCTGCGCCTCGGCGCTGATCGCGCACAACCGCGAGCGCCTCGGCAAGACGCTGTGGACCGCCGCCGACCCCGGCGAGAAGGTCCAGCTGCGCGGCGTCTGGGACGGCGAGGAGGAGGCGCGCTGGGCCGGCGAGGAGATCGAGGCCCTGCAGCGCGCGGGCCAGTCGCTCGGCCAGGTCGCCCTGCTCGTGCGCGCCGGCTTCCAGACCCGCGAGTTCGAGGAACGCTTCATCGAGCTGGGCCTGCCCTATCGCGTCGTCGGCGGCCCGCGCTTCTACGAGCGCGCGGAGATCCGCGACGCGCTTGCCTATGCGCGGCTCGTCGCGCAGGACGCCGACGACCTCGCCTTCGAGCGCATCGTCAACCTGCCGCGCCGCGGCGTCGGCGAGAAGGCCCTGCAGTCCCTGCACCGCGTCGCGCGCGCGCGCGGCGCGCCGCTCGCGCGCGCCGCCGCCGAGCTGGTGGAGACCGACGAGATCAAGGGGCCGGCGCGCGCCGGGCTGCGCCGCTTCCTCGAGGACGTCGCGCGCTGGCGCGCGGCGCTCGCCACGCACCACCACGCCGAGGTGATGGAGATGGTGCTCGACGAGTCCGGCTACACCGCCATGTGGCGCCAGGACCGCTCGCCCGAGGCGCCGGGACGCCTCGAGAACCTCAAGGAATTCGTCGCCGCGCTCGAGGGCTTCGACACGCTCGCGGGGTTCCTCGAGCATGTGAGCCTGGTGATGGAGAACGCCGAGGGCGCGCCGGGCGAGATGGTCAGCCTGATGACGCTGCACAGCGCGAAGGGCCTGGAGTTCGACGTCGTCTTCCTGCCCGGATGGGAGGAGGGGCTCTTCCCGCATCCGCGCGCGCTCGACGAGAAGGGCGAGGCGGCGCTCGAGGAGGAGCGGCGCCTTGCCCATGTCGGCCTCACGCGCGCGCGGCGCCGCGCCTATGTCAGCTTCGCCGCCAACCGGCGCATCCACAATCTCTGGCAATCCGCCATCCCCTCGCGCTTCGTCGAGGAATTGCCCGCGGACCACGTCGAGCGCGTCGCCCAGCCCGGCCTCTGGGGCGGCGGGCCTGCGCGCCGGCCGCGCTTCGACGAGTTCGACCAGCGCCAGGAATGGGTGGCCGCGCCGGCCGCGCCACGCCGGCCCATGCGCGTGATCGAGGCGCGCGCGGAACTCGTGCCGCCGCGGCCTGCCGCGCCCGGCGGCTTCGCGCCCGGCGACCGCGTCTTCCACGAGAAGTTCGGCTACGGGATCGTGCGCGCCGCGGATGCAGGGAAGCTCGACGTCGAGTTCCCGACCGGCCGCAAGAAGGTCATGGACAGCTTCCTGCGGCGGGGATGAGGGGAACGGACATGGACAGGCCCTGGCAGATCAGGATGGTCGTCGATCCCATCGGCGAGCGCGCCTACGGGCTTGCGCTCGAGCCAGTGGCGCAGTCGCTCAGCTCGTTCGAGAGCGCGCCCGGCGGCCCCTGGCAGGTCGACGCGATCTTCGCCGCCGGCACGCGCCGCGACGAGGTGGAGGCATTGCTCGCCGAGGCGGCGTCCTCGATCGGCCGCACTCCCCCCGCCTTCGTCGCCTCGGATGTCCCGGACATGGACTGGGTGGCGGAGAACCAGCGCAGCTTCCCGCCGCTGTCGATCGGTCGCTTCCACGTGCGCGGCAGCCATGTGGAGGGGCCCTCGCCCGCGGGCTCCTGGCCGATCGAGCTGGATGCCGGGATCGCCTTCGGCTCGGGCGAGCACGCGACGACGCGCGGCTGCCTGCTCGCCATCGAGGCGGCGGCGCGTCGCCGCGTGCCGCGTCGCGCGCTGGACCTGGGCTGCGGCTCGGCGATCCTCGCCATCGGCCTCGCGCGCGCCGGAGTGCCGAGCGTGCTGGCCTCGGACATCGATGCCGATTCGGTGCGCGTCGCCGCCGAGAACATCCGGATCAACGCGGTCGCGCGGCAGGTGCATGCCTGCGTCTCCGACGGGTTCGCGCGGCTGCCGCGCCGCCGCGGCTTCGACTTCGCGGTCGCCAACATCCTCGCGCGGCCGCTGGTGCGCCTGGCGCCCGAGCTTGCGCGCTGCCTGGTGCCTGGCGGCAGGCTCGTGCTCTCGGGCCTCCTCGCGAGCCAGGAGGTCGAGGTGCGCGCCGCCTATTGCGGCCAGCGCCTCGCCTTCGCGGGGCGCCGCGCCATCATGGGCTGGCACACGCTGGAATTCGTCCGTCGCGGCTGAGCCGGCGGCCCCCCGAAACGATCGCGGCGGCTCCTCGGGGGAGGAGCCGCCGCCACGCGCTGGCCGCGCCTGAAGCAGGGAGGGGGAGGGAGGCTTCAGGCCGCCGCCTGGCGCGCGTTCTCGTTGCCGGGCAGGGAGGGGACCGTCGCAGTGGTGGCCTGGCGGCCCTGGGGCATCCAGAGGCCGGCCGCGACCGCCGGGATGTCGGCACGGCTGATGCCGATGTCGCTCAGGGTCCGGGCGTCGAGGGCCTGGAGCTCGGCGATGCCGGCGCGGTAGCGGCGCCAGGCCGCGACCTTGCGCACGATGCCGCCCACGAAGCGGCCGACGGCGCGCATGGCCGCCAGCGCCGTCTCGGCGCGTGCCTGTGCCGCGAGGCGGTTGGCCTCGGACAGGTCGATCATCCGCTGCGTCGACACGGGGTCGGTCCGAACCCGCGCCACGCGCAGAAGTTCGGCTTCGGTGTAGGTGTACATTCTCGTCTCCTTGTTGCGGCGCCGGACCCCGGAGGAGGGGACGTCGCCCGCTTCACGAGGCGGGAAGATAGGCGGATCGCGCCAGTCCACCATCGGCCATGTTGCGTCGCAGCATTGCATCTGACGCATGGATGGGACGGCAACCCGATGCCAGGTCCGGCGGGTGCTGCCCGGCATTGCGCGGGTGGGAGGCTTTACCTAGCCTTCCCCCGAAGCGACCCCTCGCGTGGCGGCCTCGCGCCCCTCCCCAAGTCCTGCCCTGCAGGACGAACCTCGACTGAAGCCTCACATGAACCAGAAGCTGCAAGATATTCTTTCAAAGGCAGGATCCTCGATCGACCTTGCCGGGTTGCGGCGGCTGGCCGAGGGTAGCCTCGCGGCGCCGGAAGGAGAGGACGGCGACGCCTGGCTCGGGCTGGTCTCCCCGACGCTCACCGAGGCCATGAAGGCGACGCTGCGCCAGTATCGCTCCGACCTTGCCTCTGCCATGCCTTATTCGCATGGCTCTGGCCCCTGGGACCCGTCAAGGCTGACAGCATTGCGGGCCGAATTGCTGCAGCGCGGCCTCGCCGGCTTCATCTGCCCGCGCAGCGACGAGCACCAGGGCGAGTACGTCGCGCCCCACGCGGAAAGGTTGTCCTGGCTTACCGGTTTCTCGGGCTCCGCCGGCCTGGCGATCGTGCTGGCCGACCGGGCGGCGATCTTCGTCGACGGGCGCTACACCATCCAGGTCCGCTCGCAGGTCGATTGCAGCCTCTTCGAGCCGATGCATGTCACCGAGGCGCCGCCCTCGGCCTGGCTCGCCGCCAGGGCCCCGCGCGGCGGACGGATCGGCTTCGACCCGCGCCTGCACACGCCCGAGGGCCTCGCCAGGCTGCGCGACGGC
>JBEGVV010000029.1:0-16225 GCA_041178225.1 Pseudomonadota bacterium
ACGAGGAGTCGCCTTCGGGCGGCGTGCTCTGGTCGATCCTCGCGTGGTGGGGGCCGGTGCTGCTGCTGCTGGGCTTCTGGATTTTCATGCTCCGGCAGATGCAGTCGGGCGGCAACAAGGCGCTCTCGTTCGGCAAGAGCAAGGCGAAGCTCTCGTCGAGCGCGCAGAAGAAGGTCACGTTCAAGGACGTGGCCGGCGTGGACGAGGCGAAGGAAGAGCTGCAAGAGATCATCGAGTTTTTGAAGGAGCCGCAGAAGTTCCAGAAGCTCGGCGGGCGCATCCCGAAGGGCGTGCTGCTGATGGGCTCGCCCGGCACGGGCAAGACGCTGCTCGCCCGCGCGGTCGCCGGCGAGGCGAACGTGCCGTTCTTCTCGATCAGCGGGTCCGATTTCGTCGAGATGTTCGTCGGCGTGGGCGCGTCGCGCGTGCGCGACCTGTTCGAGCAGGGCAAGAAGAACGCGCCCTGCATCATCTTCATCGACGAGATCGACGCCGTCGGCCGCCATCGCGGCGCCGGCCTTGGTGGTGGCAACGACGAGCGCGAGCAGACCCTCAACCAGATGCTGGTCGAGATGGACGGCTTCGAGTCCAACGAGGGCGTCATCATCATCGCCGCGACGAACCGCCCGGACGTCCTCGATCCCGCGCTGCTGCGTCCCGGCCGCTTCGACCGCCAGGTCGTGGTGCCGAACCCGGATGTCGGCGGCCGCGAGAAGATCCTCAAGGTCCACATGCGGAAGGTGCCGCTGGCGCCGGACGTCGACGCGAAGGTGATCGCGCGCGGCACGCCGGGCTTCTCCGGCGCCGACCTCGCCAACCTCGTCAACGAGGCGGCGCTTCTTGCCGCGCGGCGCGGCAAGCGCTTCGTGACCATGGGCGAGCTCGAGGACGCGAAGGACAAGGTCATGATGGGCTCCGAGCGGCGCTCCATGGCCATGACGGAGGAGGAGAAGAAGCTCACCGCCTACCACGAGGCGGGCCATGCCCTGGTGGCGCTCTCCGTGCCCAAGACCGACCCGGTCCACAAGGTCACGATCATCCCGCGCGGACGCGCGCTGGGCCTGACGATGCAGCTGCCGGAGCGCGACAAGTACGGCATGAGCATGATCGAGATGCAGTCGCGCCTCGCCATCCTGTTCGGAGGCCGCGTCGCCGAGGAGATGATATTCGGGCCGGAGAACGTCACGACAGGCGCCGGCGGCGACATCCAGCAGGCGACGGCGCTCGCGCGACGCATGGTCACCGAGTTCGGCATGAGCGAGAAGCTTGGCCGCGTTCGCTACAACGCGAACGAGCAGGAGGTCTTCCTGGGGCATTCCGTGACCCAGCAGCAGAACATCTCCGAGACGACCGCCGACCTCATCGACAGCGAGGTCCGGCGGCTCATCGAGGAAGGCGAGACCTCGGCGCGTCGCATCCTCGGCGAGCGCCAGTCGGACCTGCACTCGATCGCCAAGGGCCTCCTCGAGTTCGAGAGCCTGAGCGGCGACGAGATCGGCCAGATCCTGCGTGGCGAGGCGATCCTGCGGCCGGACGACGACGAGACGCCGCGCTCGACCGGCCGCCGCAGCTCGGTGCCGAGTTCCGGCGCGCGCCCCGAGGGCGGCGGGCTCCGACCCGAGCCCCAGCCGGGAGCGTGAGCGCGGTGGAGCCGCCGGTGCCCTTCGGGTTCGTCCCGGGGCGCCGGCCTCTCCTGATGGGGGTGGTGAACGTCACCCCGGACAGCTTTTCCGATGGCGGCCTGTTCGCATCCACCGAGGCGGCCATAGCCCATGGGCGCCGCCTCGCCGGGGAGGGCGCCGACATCCTCGACATCGGTGGCGAGTCCACCCGGCCGGGCTCCGAGCCGGTGCCGGAGGACGAGGAACTGCGTCGCGTCCTGCCGGTCGTCGAGGCGCTGGCCGCAGACGGGCATGTCGTGTCGATCGATACGCGGCGCGCCGGGGTGATGCGCGCCGCGCTCGCCGCGGGAGCCAGGATCGCCAACGACGTGACGGCGCTGGCCGGCGATCCCGGGAGCCTGGAGGTCGCCGCGCGCGCAGGCGCGGCGGTGGTGCTCATGCACATGCAGGGCGACCCGCGCACGATGCAGCGCGACCCGCGCTATGGCGACGTGGTCGCCGAGGTCGGCGCATTCCTCGCGGCGCGCGTCGAGGCATGCGTGGCTGCCGGGATCCCACGTGCCCGGATCTGCGTCGATCCCGGCATCGGCTTCGGCAAGTCCGTCGAGCACAACCTGGCGCTGCTGCGCGGCCTTGCCGCGCTTCGGGCCGAGGGCTGCGCGCTGCTCGTCGGTGCGAGCCGCAAGGGCTTCATAGGAAAGCTGTCCCGGGGAGAGGACACGTCGCGTCGGCTTCCCGGGTCGCTCGCGGTGGCGCTCCATGCCGCCGCGGCCGGCGCCGACATCCTGCGCGTCCACGATGTCGCGGAGACCCTCCAGGCCCTCGGGATCTGGCGGGCGCTGCGGGCGGCGGGGTAGGCTCCGGCCATGCGCAGGATCTTCGGCACGGATGGCGTGCGCGGGCTCGCCAACGCCGAGCCCATGACGCCCGAGACGATGCTACGCCTCGCCCTCGCGGCGGGGCGGCGCTTCACGCGGGGCAGCCATCGCCACCGCGTCGTGATCGGCAAGGACACCCGGCTGTCCGGCTACATGATCGAGCCCGCGCTGACGGCCGGCTTCATCGCCATGGGCATGGACGTGACGCTCCTGGGGCCGGTCCCGACCCCGGCCGTGGCGATGCTCACGCGCAGCCTGCGCGCCGACCTTGGCGTGATGATCTCCGCCTCGCACAACCCCTATGCCGACAACGGCGTGAAGCTCTTCGGCCCCGACGGCTACAAGCTGTCTGACGAGATCGAGGCCGCGATCGAGGCAGGCATGGGCGAGCCGCCGGCGCTTGCCGCCGCGGCCGAGCTCGGCCGTGCGCGCAGGCTCGACGACACCGAGGGCCGCTACATCGAGTTCGTCAAGGCGACCTTCCCGAAGGGGCTGAGGCTCGAGGGCCTCAAGATCGTCGTCGATTGCGCGAACGGCGCCGCCTACAAGGTCGCGCCCGCGGTCCTCTGGGAGCTCGGCGCGGAGGTCGTGCCGATCGCGCGCGACCCGAACGGCTTCAACATCAACGAGAAATGCGGCGCCACGCATCCCGACACGATGCAGGCGGCGGTGGCGGCCCATGGCGCGCATCTCGGCATCGCGCTGGACGGCGATGCAGACCGACTCATCATGGCGGACGAGAAGGGGCGGGTGGTCGACGGCGACCAGCTGATGGCGCTGATCGCGGGCGGGTTCGCGCGCGACGGCCGTCTCGCCGGCGGCGGGCTCGTGGCCACGATCATGTCGAACCTCGGCCTCGAGCGCTTCGTCGAGGCGCGCGGCCTGTCGCTGTTCCGCACGAAGGTCGGCGACCGCTACGTGATCGAGCGCATGAAGGCCGACGGCATCAATGTCGGGGGCGAGCAGTCCGGCCACATCATCCTCTCCGACTACGCGACGACCGGGGACGGCCTGCTTGCCGCGCTGCAGGTCCTGGCCGAGCTCGTCCAGGCCCAGCGCCCGATGTCCGAGGTCGCGCGGCTCTTCGAGCCCTACCCGCAGTTGCTGCGCAACGTGAAGTTCGAGCGCGGCGCGGCCGATCCGCTCGGCCATGCCCTGGTGAAGACCGCCATCGCCTCGGCGGAGGCCGCGCTCGGCCGCGAAGGCCGCATCGTCATCCGCCCCTCCGGCACGGAGCCCGTCATCCGCGTGATGGCGGAGGGCGCGGACCCGGACCTCGTCCGCCGGAGCGTGGATGGCATCTGCGAGGCGATCACCGCCGCCACCTGACGGCGCCTCGCGATCCATCGAAACCGAAAGGAAGCCCATGTACGTCCCCCAGCATTTCGCGGGCGATCCCGCCGCGATCGACGAGATCGTCGCGGCGCACGACTTCGCGCTGCTCGTCACGCCGGGCGCCCAGGGCCCCGAGGCCACGCACCTGCCGCTGCTCCTCGACCGGTCCCGCGGCCCGCAGGGAACGCTGCTCGGCCACCTCGCGCGCGCCAATCCGCATGCCGAGGCCCTCGACGGGCGCGAGGCGCTCGCCGTCTTCTCGGGGCCGCACGGCTATGTCAGCCCGCGCTGGTATGGCGCCGCGCCCGCCGTGCCGACCTGGAACTACGTCGCCGTGCACGTGCATGGCCGCGCGCGCGTCGTGCGCGACAAGGCCCGGCTCGTGGAGCTCGTCGACGCGCTCTCGCGGCGCTACGAGGGCGACGGCCCGTGGTCGGTCGCGGGCCTGCCCGAGCGGTTCCTCGCCGGCATGGTCGAGGGCATCGTCGGGCTCGAGATCGACATCGAGCGCATCGACGCGAAGTTCAAGCTCAGCCAGAACCGGCCCCCGGCCGACCGCCGGAACGTGATCGCGGAGCTCGAGCGTGGTGGCGATGCCGCGCTGGCCGCCGCGATGCGGCGCTTCGCTCCCCCGCCCGCGTGAAGGATCCCCGGGCCATGCGCATCAGGCTCTTCCAGGTCGACGCCTTCGCGTCGCGCCGCTTCGCCGGCAATCCAGCCGCGGTGATGCCGCTCGACGCCTGGCTGCCCGACGCCACGCTCCAGGCGATCGCCGCGGAGAACAACCTCTCCGAGACGGCCTTCTTCGTGCGCGAGGGCGACACGTGGCGGCTGCGCTGGTTCACGCCAGCGGTGGAGGTCAATCTCTGCGGCCACGCCACGCTGGCCACCGCGCTCGCGATGCGCGACCGGCTCGGCCTGTGGAAGGGCAGCGTCTCCTTCGAGACCCGCAGCGGCACGCTGGTCGTTTCCGAGGATGGCGACCGGCTCGCGCTCGACTTCCCGTCCCAGGCCCCGAAGCCGTGCCCGGCGCCGCCCGGCCTCGCCGCGGCGCTCGGCGCCGAGCCCGCGGAGGTGCTGCGCGAGATCGACCTCGTCTGCGTCTTCGATGACGCTTCACGGGTCCGCGCGCTCGAGCCCGACTTCAAGGCCCTGGCCCGGATCGACGTGCGCGGCGTGATCGCCACCGCGCCAGGCGACGGGACCTGCGACTTCGTCTCGCGCTTCTTCGCGCCGCGCGGCGGCATCGACGAGGACCCCGTGACGGGCTCCGCGCATTGCAAGCTTATCCCCTACTGGTCGCGGCGCCTCGGCCGGACGCGGCTCTTCGCGCGCCAGGTGTCGCGGCGCGGCGGCGAGCTCTGGTGCGAGGACCGCGGCGCGCGCGTGACCATCGCGGGGCAGGGCGTCGTCTACCTCGAGGGCACGGCGGAGGTCTGAGCACGCGGGCGGCGCGATCGGCGCAAGAAACGGGTCGCCGGGCCCTGCGCGGCAGGCCTAGCCTGGCTGCGTCGCAGGGACGGGAGCTGGCCATGCCGGGTGACTACGCGAGGATCGAGAAGGCCCTCGCATTCATCGTCGAGAACGCGGAGCGCCAGCCGGGCCTCGAGGAACTGGCCGCCGCCTGCGGCCTGTCGCCCTTCCATTTCCAGCGCGTCTTCACGCGCTGGGTGGGCATCAGCCCCAAGAAGTTCCTCCAGCACGTGACGCTGGAGCGCGCCAAGAAAAGGCTGGCGGGCTCGGCGAGCGTGCTCGACGCCGCCTTCGCGGTCGGGCTGTCCGCCCCCAGCCGCCTGCACGACCTCTTCGTCGCGCACGAGGCGGTGACGCCCGGCGAGTTCAAGCTGCGCGGCGAGGGGCTGCGGATCGCCCATGGATGGGCGGACTCGCCCTTCGGCGACGCGCTGATCCTGGCCACCGGGCGCGGGATATGCGGCCTGGCCTTCAAGCTCGATGCCGGGCGCGAGGCGACCCTCGAGGACATGGCGCGCCGATGGCCGCGCGCGCGCTTCGTCGAGGACGGCAAGGCGATGGCCTCCGTCGCGCGGCGGATCTTCGCGCCGCGCAAGGGCGATCGCGTGGAACTCGTGCTCCACGGCTCGCCCTTCCAGGTGAAGGTCTGGGAGGCGCTGCTGCGCATCCCGCCCGGCGCGCTCGCCTCCTATGGCCGCGTCGCGCAGGCGGCGCTGGGCGCCGCGCGTGGCATGCGCGCCGTCGGCGCCGCGGTCGGCGCGAACCCGATCAGCTACCTCGTGCCCTGCCATCGCGTCGTGCGTGGCACGGGCGATCTCAACCAGTACCACTGGGGCAGGGCGCGCAAGCTCGCGCTGATCGGCTGGGAGGCCGGGCGCGCCGAGGGCGCGGGCACGGCCGGCGACTAGGAAATTGCGTCGCCGCGGCGTTTCGGTTCTAGTCGGCGCCGACACAGCGGAGGGCTCGCATGGCGACGAACGCGTACAGGATCTCGGTCATCCCCGGCGACGGCATCGGCAAGGAAGTCGTGCCCGAGGGCATTCGGGTGCTCGACGTCGTCGCGGCGAAGTACGGGTTGAGCTTCGAGTACACGCATCTCGACTGGAGCTGCGAGCAGTACAAGGCGACCGGCCGGATCATGCCGGCCGACGGGATCGACCGGCTGCGCGACAGCAACGCGATCTTCCTCGGCGCGGTCGGCTTCCCAGGCGTGCCTGACCACGTGTCCCTCTGGGGCATGCTGATCCCGATCCGCCGCGCCTTCCGCCAGTTCGCGAACGTGCGGCCCGTGCGCCTGCTGAAGGGCATCGACTGCCCGCTCAAGAACCGCGCGCCCGGCGAGATCGACATGGTCATCGTGCGAGAGAACACCGAGGGCGAGTACTCGGAGATCGGCGGCAGGCTCTATCGCGGCCAGCAGGAGGAGGTCGTCGTGCAGGAGGCGATCTTCACCCGCGTCGGCGTCGATCGCGTCATGCGCCATGCCTTCGACATCGCGAAGGGGCGGCCGCGCCGCAAGGTGACCTCGGCGACGAAGTCCAACGGCATCATCCACACCATGCCGTTCTGGGACGAGCGCTTCGCGGAGATCCGCAAGGAATACCCGGGCATCGAGACCGACCAGTTCCACATCGACATCCTCTGCGCGCATTTCGTGCAGCATCCCGACTGGTTCGACGTCGTCGTCGCCTCCAACCTCTTCGGCGACATCCTGACCGACCTCGGTCCCGCCGTGGTCGGGGGCATCGGCATCGCGCCCTCGGGCAACCTCAACCCCTCGGGCGAGTTCCCGTCGATGTTCGAGCTGGTGCACGGCTCCGCGCCCGACATCGCGGGCAAGGGGATCGCGAACCCGATCGGGCAGATCTGGTCGGCGGCCATGATGCTCGAGCATCTCGGCCACAAGGATGCCGCGCAGTCGGTGATGCGCGCGATCGAGGACATTCTCGCCAATGGCGGGCCGCGCACGCGCGACCTGGGCGGCACGGCGAGCACGGTCGACGTCGGAAAGGCGATCGCGGGCGCCATCAGGTGAGGCCCGGGGCCGACGCGCCGCGCGCCAACCTCTTCCTCGACGAGATGGAGGTAGGCGACCGGTTCGAGAGCAAGGGCATGACGCTGGGCGAGGCCGACATCGTGGGCTTCGCGCGTGAATGGGACCCCCAGCCCTTCCATGTCGACGCGGAGGCCGCGCGGCGCAGCCATTTCGGCGGCCTGATCGCGAGCGGCTTCCAGACGATGGTCGTCGCCTTCCGCCTGCTCTACCAGACCGGGTTCCTCGTGGATGCCAACCTGGGCGGGCCGGGGATCGACGAGCTCCGGTGGATCAAGCCGGTGAGGCCGGGCGACACGCTGCGCGCGAGCGCGGTCGTTAAGGAGATCGTCCCGTCGCGCTCGAAGCCCGATCGCGGCACGCTGAGGCTCGCGGTCGAGGCATGCAACCAGTCCGGCGAGGTCGTCATGACCGCGACGCTGGTCGTCGTCGCGCTGCGCCGGCGCGGGGCCCAGCCCGCCTACTAGGCGCGCGCGCCGCGCCTAGTGCGCGGCGACGCCGCGCAGGTCCAGCTCGCTCGCGCGGTGGCAGGCCACCAGGTTGCCGCCGCCGGCGTCGCGCAACTCCGGTCGCTCGGTCCTGCAGCGCTCGGTGGCGTAGGGGCAGCGGGGGTGGAAGGCGCAGCCGGCCGGGACGTTGGACGGGTCCGCCACCTCGCCCTCGAGCACGATGCGGCTCGCACGCTTGCGCGGGTCCGGCACCGGGACGGCCGAGAGCAGCGCCTCGGTGTAGGGATGGCGTGGCCGCGCGAAGATCGTGCGCGTGTCCGCGATCTCGACGATGCGGCCGACATACATCACCGCGACGCGATGGCTGACATGCTTCACGACGGAGAGGTCGTGCGCCACGAACAGGTAGGACAGGCCCATCCGCTCCTGCAGCTCGAGCATCAGGTTGATGATCTGGGCCTGCACCGAGACGTCGAGGGCGGAGACCGGCTCGTCGGCGACGATCAGCGCCGGGTTGAGCGCGAGGGCCCGCGCGATGCCGATGCGCTGGCGCTGCCCGCCGGAGAAGGCATGCGGGAAGCGGTTCATGTAGGCCCGCGGCAGCTGCACGACGTCGAGCAGGTCTGCGACGCGCTTGCGGCGGGACTCGAGGTCGCCCATGCCGTTGACGAGCAGCGGCTCGCCGATGATGTCCGAGATCGTCATCCTCGGGTTCAGCGAGGAATAGGGATCCTGGAAGATCATCTGCATCTGCCGGCGCACCGGGCGCAGCTCGGCGCGCGGGAGGCCCGCGACGTCGACCTGGCGTCCCTCCGCGGCGAGGAAGCGTATCGCGCCCGCGCTCGGCTGCACCGCGCGCAGGATGCAGCGCGAGGTCGTGGTCTTGCCGCAACCCGATTCGCCGACCAGCGACAGCGTCTCGCCGCGCGCGATCGCGAAGGAGACGTCGTCGACCGCCTTCACGTGCCCGACGACGCGCCGCAGCACGCCGCGGCGGATCGGGAAATACTTGCGCAGGCCCTCGACGGAGAGGACGGGGGTCTTCGCCTCGGTCATCGGGCGCCCTCGGCCTGGTCCGTGTAGAGGAAGCATCGCGCCTCGTGGCCAGGCGCCAGTTCCACGACCGGCGGCGCGCCGGCCTCGCAGGTCCCGCGGATATGGCGGTCGCAGCGCGGGTGGAAGGGACAGCCGGGCGGGCGGGCGAAGGGGTGCGGGATGCTGCCCGAGATCGTCGCGAGGCGCGACAGGGGCTCGGCCAGCACGGACGGGATCGAGCGCAGCAGCGACTGGGTGTAGGGGTGGCGCGGCGCGTGGAAGATCGCGTCGACCGGCCCCGTCTCGACGACCTTGCCGAGGTACATGACCGCGACGGTGTCCGCCATTTCCGCGATCACGCCCATGTCGTGGGTGATCAGGATGACCGCGAGGTTGCGCTCGCGCTGGATGCGGCGGATGAGGTCGAGGATCTGGGCCTGCGTGGTGACGTCGAGGGCCGTCGTCGGTTCGTCGGCTATGAGCACCCGCGGCTCCGCCGCGAGCGCGAGGGCGATCATCACGCGCTGGCGCAGGCCGCCGGAGAGCTCGAACGAGTAGCTGTCGACGCGCTGCTCGGGGCGGGGGATCCCGACCATGCGCAGCAGCTCGATCGCACGGGCCCGCGCCTCGGCCTTGGTCGCGCTGGAATGGAGGCGGACGGCCTCGACCAGCTGGTTGCCGATCGTGTGGTAGGAGGAGAGGGAGCTCATCGGCTCCTGGAAGACGTAGCCGACGTCGCCGCCGCGGATCTCGCGGATCTCGTGGCCGTCTGCCGGGAGCTTGACCACGTCGACGACGCTGCCGTCGGCGCGGCGCAGCAGGACCTCGCCGCCCTCGACCCGGCCCGGGCGCTCGACGATGCGCAGGATCGAGCGCGCGGTCACGCTCTTGCCGCAGCCGGACTCGCCGACGATGCCGAGCGTCTGCCCGGGATGCAGGTCGAAGGACGCGCCGTCGACGGCGCGCACGGTACCCTCGTCGGCGTGGAAGAACGTCTCCAGGCCGCGGACGGAGAGGATTGGCTCAGCCATATGGATCCGCCGCGTCCCTGAGCCCATCGCCGAGGAAGTTGAATGCGAGGATGACCACGACCACCGGCACGGCGACCGAGAGGAGCCAGGGCGCGATGCCGAGCGCCTGGATGTTCTGCGCGTCCTGAAGCAGCACGCCCCACGAGATGGCGGGCGGGCGCAGCCCGAGCCCGAGGAAGGAAAGGGTCGTCTCGCTGATGATCATCGCGGGGAGCGCGAGGCTGATCGCCGCGATGATGTGCGACAGGAAGGACGGCACCATGTGGCGGAAGATGATGCGCAGGCGCGACGCGCCTGCGAGCTCGGCCGCGGTGACGAAGTCCTCCTCGCGCAGGGCGAGGAAGCGGCCGCGCACGACGCGCGCGAGCTCGGTCCACCCGATCAGCGAGATGATCACCGTGATCGCGATGTAGACCTGCGTCACCGACCAGGTCGTCGGCAGGGCCGCGGCGAGGCCCATCCAGAGCGGGATCGTCGGTATGGAGCGCAGGATCTCGATGACGCGCTGGATCACGGTGTCGACCACGCCGCCATAGAGGCCGGAGATGCCGCCGAGCAGGACGCCGAGGAACAGGGAGAGCGCGACGCCGACGAGGCCGATCGTCAGCGACGTGCGCGTCGCGAGCATCAGCCTGGACCACACGTCGCGGCCAAGCTGGTCCGTGCCGAGGAGGAACAGCGCATCCTCCGGCTTGCCGCGGTCGAGGCCCAGGAGGTGGATGTCCGTCTCGAAGAGGCCGAGGAACTCGTAGCGGTATCCCGGCGCGAACAGGCGCAGGTAGCGCTTGTCCGTGGGGTCGGGCGCGTAGACGAGCTTGAAGGTGCGCATGTCGCGCTTGCCCTTGAGCGCGTAGACATGCGGCCGGAAGGCGCCGTCGTCGAAGAAGTGGATGGCCTGGGGCGGGATGTAGCTGCGCGAGGCATCGGTGGCGTGCGGCTCGGTGACGGCGAGGAAGTCGCCGAGCAGCGCCATGACGTAGAACAGGACGACCACGACCCCGCTCGCCACGGCGAGCTTGTGCTTGCGGAAGCGCCACCAGGTCAGCTGCAGCTGCGTGGCGGCTGCGACCTTCTCCTCGGCGGCGGTGACGAGCGGCGCGGAGGCCACGGGGGCGGGGGCGCTCATCCGTGCATCCCCGCGCGGATGCGGGGGTCGATCCACATCAGGATGAGGTCCGAGATGAAGGTGCCGATCACGGTGAGTATCCCGAGCAGGAGGACGATCGTGCCGGCGAGGAACATGTCCTGCGCGATCAGCGAGCGCAGGAGCAGCGGCCCGACCGTCGGCAGCGAGAGCACCAGGGAGACCACGATCGAGCCCGAGACGACGAAGGGCAGGAGGTAGCCGATCGTGCTCGCGAAGGGATTCAGCGCGGCGCGCACCGGGTACTTCATGATCACGCGCCACTCCGCGAGGCCACGCGCGCGCGCGGTCGTCACGTAGGGCCGGCGCAGCTCGTCGAGCAGGTTGGCGCGCATGATGCGGATCAGCTGCGCCGTGCCCGCGAGCGCCAGGATCGTGGCGGGCAGGGGCAGGTGCTTGGCCATGTCCCAGGCCTTGGCCCAGGACCATGCCGCGAGCTGGTACTCGGCGGAGAACAGGCCGCCGATGTTCAGGTCGAACAGCTTGAAGCCGAAATACATGATGATCAGCGCGAGCAGGAAGTTCGGGACCGCGAGGCCCACGAAGCCCACGAAGGTGAAGATGTAGTCGGCGATCGAGTACTGGCGCACGGCCGAGTAGATGCCGATCGGGAGCGCGATGCCCCAGGTGATGAGGATCGCGGCGAGCGAGATGACGATCGTCATCCAGAGGCGGTCCCCGATCACCTCGAGGACGGGGCGGCCCCATTCCATCGACATGCCGAAGTCACCGCGGGAAAGCTGGTGGACCCATTTCGCGTACTGGACCCAGATCGGCTTGTCGAGGCCGTACTGCTCGCGCAGGGCCTGGGCCTCCTCGGCGCGCACGGCGGATCCCGAAGCGGCGAGGTTCGTGATGTAGGTATCGACGAAGTCGCCCGGCGGCAGCTGGATGATCACGAAGGAGACGATCGAGATCGCCCAGATCGTGACCAGCGCGAGGCCGAGGCGCTGGAGGAGGTAGGTCCCCATGGGCAGGCCAGCCCGCGGAGGTCATCCGCGGGCTGTCCCATTCCGGTGATTGCCGGGACGCGGGTCAATTCTTGTAGAACCACGTCTCGGGATGGGCGCCACCCGGCGTCCGGCAGTGCTGCGCGATGCAGTTGCGGGACGGGATGTTGCCCAGCCGGTTGCTGACCAGTCGCACGCCCATCAGCGCCGAGGACTGGCCCACGGTGCCGATGCCGTATTGCTGGTCGATCTCGATCTTCCAGATCTCCTGGGCCGTCTTGATGCGGTCCTCGGTCTTCTGCCCGGCGGCCGAGCGGAAGAGGTCGAAGATCTTGAGGATGTTCGCGTCCTCCGGCTTCTTGCCCTGGGTTCCGCCCGAGGCGAACCACTTGCCGAACTCGGGGCCCATGAAGGCCTCGCTCGGAGGTGCCTCGACCGGGATCGCATGGCGCGGGAACAGGTAGAGCAGCTCGGTGCCGCCGTTGTTCCACACCATGATCTGGTGCTCGTTGTTGAAGGTGCGGGTCATGGCGAGCGTGCGCTCGGTGTCGCGCACGTCGGCCTGGATGCCCACCTTCGCCCACTGGTCGGCGACCATCTCCGAGATCTTCGGCCAGGGCAGGAAGGCCTGCACCGCCTGGATCTGGAGCCGCAGCCGCTGGCCGTTGTCGGTGCGCAGGCGGAAGCCCTGCGCGTCCTTCCTCGAGAGCCCGATGCGGTCGAGCATCTCGTTGGCCTGCTTCTGGTCGAAGGTCGACCACTTCTCGCGCCAGCCCTGGCCCGGGAAGTAGGGCAGGGCCTCGCCGGGCGCGGTGGAGCCGGGGACGGCGACGCCGAGCCAGAAGGCCTCGTTGAGCTGCTTGCGGTCGAGGGCGAGGGACAGCGCGCGGCGGAAGTCCACGTTGCGCAGCCACTTCGCGACCTCGGGGTCCGCGTCATAGCTCTGGTTGAAGTAGTAGACCGCGTCGGAGCCGTTGAGCGCGAGGTCCAGGTGGACCTTGTACCTGCCACGCGCCTGGTTCTCGAGGATCACCGGCAGCTTGCCGATGTCGATGTGGCGCTCCTGCAGGTCGTACTCGCCGGCCATCGCGCGCAGGTTCAGCACCTCGAGGTTCTCGGCCAGCGTCATCACGACGCCGTCGAGGTAGGGGAGCTGGTTGCCCGCGGTGTCGACCGCCCAGTAGTACGGGTTGCGCTCCATGACCCAGGTCGCGCGGTTGATCGGCTGGACCGTCTTGAACGGGCCGAGCACCGGCAGCTCGGGATTGAGCGTCCAGTCCTTCTTGAAGTGCAGGCGCGCGACCCAGTTGTCGTAGCCCTCGGCCTTCGCCGCGGCGTTCGCCGCGTCGACGCCGCCCTGCACGTACTTCGGCAGGAACTGCTTGAGGTAGTGGGCCGGCGCGTAGGCGCCGTGGCTGCGCTTGTCCGACTGGCGCACGGCCTGGCCGCCGCCGATCAGCGTGTCGCCGGCCATCAGGTCCTCGAAGAGGTAGAACGGCACGTCGAACTCGAAGTTCACCGTGTAGTCGTCGACCTTGACGATGCGCCCGGGCTTGCCCTGCGGCGACATGTCGGGGATCGGCGTCGGCACGATGTCCTTGTTGCCGTAGATGTCCTCGTACCAGAAGACGAAGTCGTTCGCCGTCATCGGCGAGCCGTCCGACCAGCGCAGGCCGCGGCGGAGGTTGAGCGTGAAGGTCTTGCCGTCGTCGCTCATCTTCCATCCCTTGGCGAGGGACGGGTTCGGCTTGGCGCCGGTGTGGTCGACGAGGATCGGGCGGTCGGATGCGTTGATGCGGTTGCCGTTCTCGTTGTCGCCCGGGCCGGTGAAGCCGCGGCGCCACACGCCGCCGTACTTGCCGATCTCCTGGACCGGCTTGATGACCATCAGGTCCTGGGGAAGGCGGTCCTTCACCGCGGGCAGCTTGCCCTGCTTCACGAGCTCCGCGAGTTGCGGCGCCTCGTTGAAGCTCTTCGGCCACTGGGCCTGGTCGGTGATGATCGTGATGCCTTCCGGCTTGCCGACGAGCCCGGACTGCGACAGCGCGCTCTGGGCCTTGGCCTCGAGCGCGGGCAGCAGCGAGATCGCGAGGGCCGTGCCCAGCGCGAGGCGCGCCAGGAATTGCCTGCGAGATTTCATGCGTCCTCCCTTTCCCGGCGGCCAGGCGGCCGTCCGGAGCGGTGCGAGTAGACCGATTCACGCGACGCAGCGTCAAGGAAAAGGGCGTGCCGAGGTCGTGGGCATGGCCGCCCCGGTCGAATAGATTGGCCCGCCGGCGCGGGTGGAAGTCCACCCGCCGCGCATGGGCATGGAGGGCCAGATGGGCAGGAAGATGAACCGCGTCTTGATCACCGGGGCCGCCGGCGGCATTGGCACGAGCCTGCGCGGGCTGCTGCGCGGGTCCTATCCCGAGCTCGTGCTCAGCGACCGGGCGGCGCCGGCCGACCTCGCGCCCGGCGAGCGATTCGTCCAGGCCGACCTCTCCGACCTCGCGCAGGTCGAGGCGATCTGCGAGGGCGTCGACGGCATCGTCCATCTCGGCGGGCGCAGCGTCGAGGACAGCTGGGAGGAGATCCATCCCGCCAACATCGTCGGCTGCT
Organism: Pseudomonadota bacterium; assembly: GCA_041178225.1. GTDB lineage: Bacteria > Pseudomonadota > Alphaproteobacteria > CACIAM-22H2 > CACIAM-22H2 > CAIOSQ01. Next base: position 14,572 of record JBEGVV010000029.1, read on the forward strand.
ACAACCTCTACGAGGCGGCGCGGCGCAAGGGCGTGAAGCGCGTGATCTTCGCCTCGACCAACCACGTCGTCGGCTTCTACCGGCGCACCCGGCGGATCGACAACCGCGTGCAGCCGCGCCCGGACAGCCGCTATGGCGTCAGCAAGGCCTATGGCGAGGCGCTGGCCGCGCTCTACGCGGACAAGTACGGCGTCGAGAGCCTGTGCGTGCGCATCGGCAACTACGGCGACAAGCCGCTCGACAAGCGCCGCCTCAGCATGTGGCTCAGCCCGCGCGACTTCGTGCAGCTGGTGCGCATCGGCCTCGAGCACCCGGAGATCCACTTCGAGATCGTCTACGGCTCCTCGCATTGCGAGCGCGCCTGGTGGGACAACGGCAACGCGGAACGACTCGGCTACCGTCCGCAGGACGTCGCCGAGGACCACCGCGACGCGGCGCTCGCCGCCACGGCCGCGAACCCGGAGAGCGAGGTCTCGGCGACCTTCATCGGCGGCATGTTCTGCGACATGGAGTTCAAGGGCGACCTCGACCGCATCCGCTGAACCCATGGACGCGCCCGCGCATCGCGCCGTCTTCGTCTCGCACGGCGCGCCGACGATCGTGCTCGATGGCTCGCCTGCCGCGCGGTTCCTCTCGGGGCTCGGCGCGGCGCTCGGCCGGCCGCGCGCGATCGTCGTCGCGACCGCGCACTGGACGACCCGTCGCCCGGCCGTGTCCGCGGCCGCATGTCCGGAGACGATCCACGACTTCGGCAACTTCGACGACCGGCTCTTCGCGATGCGCTACCCGGCGCCGGGCGCGCCCGATCTCGCCGACGAGGTCGCGCGTCGCCTCGCGGCGGCCGGCATCGAATGCGACGTCGATCCCGCGCGCGGGCTCGACCACGGCGCGTGGACGCCGCTGATGCTCATGTACCCGGACGCCGGCATCCCCGTGGCGAGCCTCTCGGTCCAGCCGCGCGAGGATGCCGCGCATCACGTCGCGGTCGGACGCGCGCTGGCCGGGCTCGCCGCGGAGGACGTGCTCGTGCTCGGCTCGGGCTCGGCGACGCATGACCTGCGCCGCTTCCGCGGCCAGGGCATCGACACGCCGCCCGTGGAGGATGCGCGCCGCTTCTCGGCGTGGCTGCGCCGCGCCGCCGAGGCCGGGGACGAGGCCGCGATCTCCGCCGTCTGGGACGCGCCCGACGCCCTGTCCTGCCACCCGACGACGGAGCATCTCTATCCCTTCCACGTCGCCTTTGGCGCGGGGCAGGGCGCGGGCGAACTGCTCCACCATTCCTTCGCCTATGGCATCCTCGCGCTCGACGCCTACGGCTTCGGCGGCGCCCGCGCGGCCTGAGGAGGCGCGGCGAGATGCCGCGCCCCAGGGCGTCTTCGCACTTGCGAAGGCGGCCGCCTCTCCCTAGAAGCGGCCTTGGGCCAGGACCTCCCAACGGGTCCCGGCCATCTGAAAGGATGGCTCCATATGAAGACCAGACCGAACGCCCGTCCGGGCGTCGCGAATTTTTCGTCCGGACCCTGCGCGAAGCGCCCCGGATGGACGCTCGCCTCCCTCGACAAGGCCCTGCTGGGCCGCTCGCATCGCTCGAAGCCCGGCAAGCAGAAGCTCGCCGAGGTCATCGATCGCACGCGCGCCGTGCTCGGCATCCCCG
>JBEGVV010000030.1:0-3703 GCA_041178225.1 Pseudomonadota bacterium
GCCGAGGCGCTCCGCGCGAAGGGCATCGAGGTGCGCCACGCGCTGCCTGGCGTCGGCGCCGGGCTGCAGGACCACCTGCAGCTGCGCTGCATCTACAAGGTCTCGAACGCGCGCACGCTCAACGAGGTCTCCGCGAGCCTCCTCGCGCGCGCCGGCATGGCGCTCGAATATGCCCTGTTCCGGCGCGGGCCGATGACCATGGCGCCCTCGACCTTGGGCGCGTTCGCGCGCAGCGATCCCGCGGCCGCGACGGCGAACCTCGAGTACCACGTGCAGCCGCTCAGCCTCGACCGCTTCGGCGAGCCGCTGCACCCCTTCCCGGCGATCACCGCCTCGGTCTGCAACGTGCGCCCGACGAGCCGTGGCAGCGTCGGCCTGCGCAGCGCCGACCCCCGGGACCCGCCGGAGATCCGGCCGAACTACCTGTCGACGCCGGAGGACCGGCGCGTCGCGGCCGACGCGATCCGCCTCACGCGCCGCATCATGGGCGCGCGCGCGATGGCACGCTTCTCGCCGCGCGAGCACCTGCCGGGCGACGCGGTCGACGGCGACGAGGCGCTGGCGCGCGCCGCCGGCGACATCGGCACGACGATCTTCCACCCCGTCGGCACCTGCCGGATGGGCGTGGACGGCGACGCCATGGCGGTCCTCGACCCGGAGCTGCGCGTGCGCGGCCTGCGCGGACTGCGCGTCGTCGACGCCTCGGCGATGCCCTCGATCACCTCCGGCAACACGGCCGCGCCCACGATGATGATCGCGGAGAAGGGCGCGGCGATGATCCGCGCGTCGTCCGGGGACTGAGCGCCGATGCGCGTCCAGCTCGTCGACGAGAACGACCGGCTTCGCGATCCTGCGCGAAGGCAGCTCCGGGACGCGGGCTTCGCCGTGGACGCGGTCGGCGACCTCGCGCAAGCCGACGCGGCCGCGCGATGCCGGTGATCGTGCTGACGGCCCGCGACGTGCTCGACGACCGCGTGGCGCATCTCGACGCCGGGGCGCCGGCCCGGGGCGGGACACGCTTCGTGATGGCGCTCGCCGCGGCCACCGATCGCCATCGCGAGGAGGGAACCCCATGACCGACGCCTATGCCCCCGCTCAGGTCGCCGCCCTCGTAGAGGAAGGCGGCGTGCGCAAGGCGGCGATGCCGCTGCAGCGCCTCCTCGTCCTCGGGACGCTCGGCGGCGCCTTCATCGCCTTCGGCGCGATGGCCTACACGCTGGTCGTCACGGGCAGCACGCTCGGCTTCGGCCCGACGCGGCTGCTCGGCGGCGCCGCCTTCGCCCTCGGCCTCGTGCTGGTGCTCGTCGGCGGCGCGGAGCTCTTCACCGGCAACGCGCTGATGACCATGGCCTGGGCCGCGCGCCGGGTCGGCACGCGCGCCCTGCTGCGCAACTGGGCCGTCGTGCTGGCGGGGAACGCGGCAGGCGCCTTCGGGGCGGTCGCGCTCGTCCACCTGTCCGGCACGATGGCGCTCGATGGCGGGAATGTCGGCCGGACGGCCACCGCCATCGCCGACGCCAAGCTCGCGCTCGGCCCGGTCGAGGCTTTCTTCCGCGGGCTGCTCTGCAACGCGCTCGTCTGCCTCGCGGTCTGGCTGTCCTTCGCGGCGACCGACGTCGCCGGGCGGATCCTCGCGATCCTCTTCCCGGTCGCCGCCTTCGTCGCGCTCGGCTTCGAGCACTCCGTCGCGAACCTCTACATCCTTCCCGCCGGCGACCTCGCAGCGGGCAGGCCGGTCGGCGTCGCGGCCATGCTCGGCAACCTCGTGCCGGTCACGCTCGGCAACGTGGCTGGCGGCGCCGGGGGCGTCGCGCTGGCCTATTGGCTCGCCTACCTGCGCAAGGGCTGAACCGGGCGGAGCCCGGAAGATCTGCGCGTCGCTCGCCGTCGGATAGCCCGCCGCGGTGACGGCGGCGCCAAGGTCCCTGGCGAACCCCGCGTCCGCGACCTTCGGCTCCTTGCCCGCGAGCACCGCCTTGGCTGCCTCGCAGCCCGAGGTGAACTTCGCAGCGCCGACCGGGTCGACTGGAACGTGCACGCGGGCGGGTCGACCTTCACCACGACCCCGCTCCTCGCCTGGGCGGCGAGGGGCGCGAAGATGTTGCGCGTGGCCTCGGGGAAGGACGAGACGAACTGGACGCCGTTCGTCGCGGCCAGCGCCCGTGAACGTCGAAACCGCACCACTCGAAGACGGTGCCGAGCGAAGAGGCGAGGATCACCATCTTCTCCTCACGGCTCATGGGCCGGACCTCGCGCGGGAGCGGAAGATGACGGCGCGCGCCTACGGCAACCTTACCCGGCCTGGGGGAATCACCTTGTTGACCGGCGCACCCGGTTACAGTCTGATCCACCCATGCGGGCGCGCAGGCGCGTCGCAGTGCAAAACGGGAGAAAACGCATGTTCGGACTCAGGGCGACGACCGTCGCCGCGACCATCGCCTTCGCGCTGGCGGCCGGCACGGCCTTCACCGCCGAGGCGCAGCAGCGCTGGAAGGCGCAGAGCCTCTACGGACCCAACACGGTGGTCTTCAAGGACTTCCAGAAGTTCACGGACCGCGTGAAGGAAGTGACGAAGGGCGGCCTGCTCATCGAGGCCCTGCCCGTCGCCACCATCGTCCCGCAGGCCGAGGCGCTCGACGCCGTGAAGGCCGGCCTGCTCGACGCGGCCTCCGGCACCATGGCCTACCAGGGCGGCAAGGAGCCGGCCGCGGCGTTCTGGGACCTGACCGCGGGCTACGACAACCCGATGCACCTGCTGATGTGGTACAAGCTCGGCGGCGGCATGGAGATCATGAACAAGATCGCCTCCCGCTGGGACGCGGTCTTCCTCGGCCCGGTCATCCTCGGCCTCGAGTCGATCCCGTCCAAGAAGCCGATCCGCTCGATCGCCGACTTCAAGGGCGTGAAGATGCGCTCTCCCGACGGCATCCCCGCCGAGATCTTCGCCAAGCTCGGCGCCGCGGTCTCGGTCATGCCGGGCACCGAGGTGTACACGGCGCTCGACACCGGCAAGATCGAGGCGACGGACTGGGGCACGCTCTCGGTCAATGACGAGGCGGGCTACAACCGCATCGCGCCGTTCGCGATCTACCCGGGCGTCCACTCGATGAACTCGACGGACTTCGTCGTCCGCCGCTCGCGCTGGAACGCGCTCCCGGCCGACCAGAAGGCCGCGGTGCAGGCGGCGCTCGAGGAGTGGAACATCGCCACCCTCATGAACCAGGAGTTCGAGGATCGCCAGGCCGCCGCGAAGCGCGACCCGTCGACCCTGATCACCTGGGGCGAGAAGGAGAAGCTCGAGCTGCGCAAGGTCGCCCAGGAGGTCTGGGAGAGCTGGTCGAAGAAGAGCCCGCTCGCGAAGGAGATCTACGACAGCCAGGTCAACTTCCTGAAGAAGATGGGCAAGCTCTGATCCATCACGGATCCGGAGATACGAAGTTCGGGCGCGGCGCGAGCCGCGCCCGAACGAGTTTTCGGGACCCGCGAAGCCGGGCCCGCGCAGAATTACACCGGGGGCGACGAGCATGACCGAGGCAACGCAGGCAAGCACGCCGGACTTCGCGCCGACGAACGCGATGGAGCGCATCGTCGTCAATGTCGGCAAGGTGCTGAGCTTCGGCTACGCTGTCTCGATCCTGGTGACGATCTACGACGTCGCCATGGACAAGCTCGCGACCCCGACCATCTGGGTCTACGACGTGGT
>JBEGVV010000031.1:0-9404 GCA_041178225.1 Pseudomonadota bacterium
GCTCGTCGTCGACGAGGCTGGCCGCTTCGCCGGCTCCGTCTCCGGCGGCTGCATCGAGGGCGCCGTCATCCGCGAGGCGGTCGACGCGATCTCGACGGGTCGCCCGCGCCTGCTCGACTTCGGCGTGACGAACGAGCAGGCCTGGGAGGTCGGCCTCGCCTGCGGCGGCAAGGTGCAGGTCTATGTCGAGAGGATCGACCCGTGAAGCGCGCCACCTTCACGCGCCTCGCCGAGCTGCGCGCCGCCGGGACGCCCGTCGCGCTGCTCACCAACCTGCGCAGCGGCTCGCAGCTGCTCGTCACCGCCTCGGGCTCCGAGGGCGAGCTTTGCCTCGACGTCGACATGGTCGCGGCGGCGCAGGACGCGCTGAAGTCCGACGAGAGCACCTCGTTCGAGACCCCTGCCGGCAAGGTCTTCGTGCACGTCTTCGCGCCACCGCCGCGCCTCGTCGTGGTCGGCGCGGTCCATATCGCCGAGCCCCTGGCGCGCATGGGCGCGCTCGCCGGCTACGGCGTCACGATCGTCGATCCGCGCCGCGCCTTCGCGGCGAGCCAGAGCTTCGACGGCATCGCGGTCTCCGGCGACTGGCCGGACGAGGCGATGGAGAAGCTGCGGCCGGACATGCGCACGGCGGTGGTCACGCTGACCCACGACCCGAAGCTCGACGACCCCGCGCTCGATGTCGCGCTCAGGTCGCCGGCCTTCTACATCGGCGCGCTCGGCAGCCGGAAGACGCACGCCGCGCGCCTCGGGCGCCTCGCCGCGCTCGGCCATGGCGAGGCTGCGCTGGCCCGCATCCACGGCCCCGTGGGCCTCGACATCGGCGCGCTCTCCCCGGCGGAGATCGCGCTCTCGATCATGGGCCAGGTGACCGCCATTCGCCGCGGCGGAGGGACGCGGCGATGATCTTCGGCGAGATGCCGCTTTCCGAGGCCGAGGGCGCGATGCTCGCCCACGGCCTGAAGGGCGACGGCTTCTCCTTCCGCAAGGGGCGCGTCCTCGACCGCGCCGACATCGACGCGATCGCGCGCGCCGGGATCGCGCGCGTCGTCGCGGCGCGGCTCGAGGCCGGCGACATCGGCGAGGACGAGGCCGCGACGGCGATCGCGCGCGCCATCGCGGGCGAGAACCTCGTCGTCTCGGCCGCGTTCACGGGACGCGCCAACCTCTACGCCACCGCCGCGGGGCTGGTCGCCTACGACCAGCGCGCGCTCGACGAGGCGAACGAGATACACGAATCGATCACGATCGCGCTGCTGCCTCCGCACGCGCCGATCGCGCCGCGCCAGATGGCCGCGACCGTCAAGATCATCCCCTTCGCGGCGCCGCGCGCCGCGCTCGACGCCGTGCTCGCGCGGGTCAGCGCCGCGCGGCCGTTCCTGCGCGTGGCGCGCTTCCGCCCGCTGCGCGCGGCGCTGGTGCAGACGCGCCTGCCCGGCACCAAGCCAAGCGTGCTCGCCGGAACGGTGGAGACCACGCGTGCACGGGTCGCGGGCCTCGGCGGCGTCCTGTCCAGCGACGTCGTGGTCGCGCACGAGGCCGCCGCCGTCGCCACGTCACTCGCCGAGGCGCGCGCGGAGGGCGCGGACCTGCTGCTCGTGATCGGTGCCTCCGCGGTCGTCGACCGGCGCGACGTCGTGCCGGCGGCGATCGTCGCCGCAGGCGGCACGGTCGAGCATTTCGGCATGCCCGTCGATCCCGGGAACCTGCTGCTCTTCGGCGCGCTCGACGGCGTCCCCGTCATCGGCCTGCCGGGCTGCGCGCGCTCGCCCAAGCTCAACGGCTTCGACTGGGTCCTCCAGCGCGTCGCGGCCGGGCTGCCGGTCGGGCGCGCGGAGATCATGCGGATGGGCGCCGGCGGGCTCCTCGCCGAGATCCCGAGCCGGCCGCTGCCGCGCCAGAGCGCCTCGCCTGCCCCGCAGCCGCCGCGCCAGCCGCGCATCGCCGCGATCGTGCTCGCAGCCGGACGCTCGAGCCGCATGGCGCCGGCTAACAAGCTCCTGGTCGAGGTCGATGGAACGCCCATGGCGCGTCGCGCCGTCGACGCGGCGATCGGCTCGCAGGCCGTCGCCACGATCGTCGTCCTCGGCAACGACGCCGCGCGCGTGCGCCAGGCCCTCGCCGGCCGCGACGCCACCATCGTCGAGGCGAGCGACTTCGCGCAGGGGCTGAGCGCGTCGCTGCGCGCCGGGCTCGCCGCGCTTCCGGCCGACATCGACGGCGTGCTCGTCCTGCTCGGCGACATGCCGCGCGTGGCCTCGGCGCATCTCGACCGGCTGATCGCGGCCTTCGCGCCCGGCGAGGGCCGCGCGATCTGCATCCCGACCCATCGCGCGAAGCGCGGCAACCCGATCCTCTGGGACGCGCGCTTCGTCCCGGAGATGAGGGCGCTCGAGGGCGACCAGGGCGCGCGCGGGCTCCTCGGCGCGCATGCCGACCAGGTCTGCGAGGTCGAGATGCAGGACGACGCGGTGCTGCTCGACGTCGACACGCCGGCCGCGCTGGCGGCCCTGCGGGAGCGCAGCGCATGAGCTTCGATCCCGCCGCGATACGGGCCGAGTTCCCCATCCTCGCGCGGCAGGTGCGTGGCCGCCCGCTCCGCTACCTCGACAACGCGGCCACCTCGCAGGTCCCGCGCGCGGTGCTCGACGCGGTGCGCGAGCACGACGCCATGCATCGCGCCAACGTGCATCGCGGCGTCCATGCCCTCGCCGAGGAGGCGACGCAGGCCTACGAGGCCGCGCGCGCCGACGTCGCGCGGTGGCTCGGCGTGCGCGCGGACGAGATCGTCTTCGCCTCGGGCGCCACGGCCGCGCTGAACATCGTGGCGCAGTCCTGGACGCGGCTGCTGTCGCCCGGCGACGAGATCCTGCTCACCGAGCTCGAGCACCACTCGAACATCGTGCCATGGCAGCTCGCGGCGGAGCGCGCGGGCCTCGTCATCCGCGGCATCCCGGCGACGCCGGAGGGACGCCTCGACCTCGACGCCCTGCCCAGGCTCGTGGGGCCGCGGACGCGGATCATCGCCGCGACGCACGTCTCCAACGTCACCGGCGCTGTGACCGACGTCGACGCGCTGGTCGCGGCGGCGCGCGGCGTCGGCGCGCGCGTCCTGCTCGACGGCAGCCAGCGCGCGCCGCATGGGCCGGTCGACGTGCCGGCGCTCGGCGTCGACTTCTACGTCCTGACCGGACACAAGATGCACGGGCCCAGTGGCATCGGCGCGCTCTGGGCGCGGCGCGAGATCCTCGAGTCGATGCCGCCCTTCCTCGGCGGCGGCGAGATGATCCGCAGCGTCACGCTCCAGCGCTCGACCTACGCCGATCCGCCACGCCGCTTCGAGGCGGGAACGCCGCCCATCGCGCAGGCGGTAGGGCTCGGCGCCGCCATCCGCTTCCTCTCCGCGCTCGACTGGAGCGCCGTCGCGGCGCACGAGATGTCGCTGGCCCAGCGCCTGCTCGACGGGCTCGCCGCCGACCGGCGCGTGCGCGTGGTCGGCCCGGCGGGCCTGCAGCGCCGCATCGGCGTCGTCTCCTTCGAGATGGAGGGCGCGCATCCGCACGACGCCTGCCAGATCCTCGACTCCCTCGGCGTCGCCTGCCGCGGCGGGCATCACTGCGCGCAGCCGCTGATGGACAGGCTCGACATCGCCGGCACGACCCGCGCCTCGATCGCGCTCTACAACGATGCCGCCGACATCGACGCGCTCCTCGACGGGCTCGGCGAGGTCGCGCGGAGGCTCGGCTGATGGGCGACGACCTCTACCAGGCGGAGATCGTCGCCCGCGCGAAGGCAGGCGCGGCGGATACCCGCCTCGACCCGCATGACGCGCGCGCCACGGTCGACAACCCGCTCTGCGGCGACCGCGTCGTGCTCGACCTGCGCATGGATGGCGCGCGCATCTCCGCGGCCGGCCAGCGCACCCGTGGCTGCGCGCTCTGCCAGGCCTCGGCGGAGACCCTGCGGCGCTGCCTTCCCGGGCTCGACCGCGCGGCGGCCGCGGGAGGGCGGGCGGCGCTGCGCGCCTATCTCGCCGAGGGCGCGGCTCTCCACGGGCCGTGGCGCGACTGGGAGGCCTTCGCCCCGGTGCGCGCGCATCCGAGCCGCCATGGCTGCGTGACGCTCGCCCTCGACGCCCTGGCGGAGGCCCTCGCCTCGGGCGGGCAAGGCGGATGACGGCCGCGGCCGGCATCGCCGACAGGATGCCGGCGCTGCTCGGGCGGCTGCGCCTCGCGACCGGCCTGGTCCTCTTCGCCTATGTCTCGCTCCACCTGCTGAACCACGTCGCCGGCCTCGCCTCGATCGCGGCGATGGAGGCGGGCGCGATGTGGATGTACCACCTGCTCCAGTTCGCGCCGGTGACATGGACGCTCTACGGGGCGCTGCTCGTCCATTTCCTGCTCGCGCTGCACGCGATCTACCGGCGCCGCCGCCTCTGGCCGATGCCCGTCGAGGAGGCGCTGCAGCTATGCCTCGGGCTCGCGATCATCCCCCTCCTCGCCGGGCACGTGATCGGCACGCGCGTGGCGGGCGCCTTCTTCGCCGTGTTCTACACCCATGGCTACGTGCTGCTGCATCTGGGCGAGATCCAGCCGCTGCTCGGGCTGCGCCAGGCCGTCGCGCTGCTGGCAGCCTGGACCCATGGCTGCATCGGCATGCATTTCTGGCTCAGGCTGAAGCCGTCCTGGCCACTCCTGCGGCCCTGGCTCTTCGCCGCCGCGCTCCTGCTTCCCGCCTTCTCGCTCGCGGGCTTCGCCAGCGGGCTGCGCGAGAGCGCGCTGCGCGCCGAGGCCGAGGGCTGGGTCGCGAAGCGGCTGGGCGAGCTGAACGCGCCCAACGCCGAGGCCGCGGCCACGCTCGGCGCGCTCACCAACCTTGTCCTCGCCTCGTGGGCAGGCGGCATCGCGCTCGCCCTGCTCGCCCGCCAGGTCCGCGCGCTGCGCCACCGCCGCGCCGGCCGCATCCGCATCGCCTACGCGAACGGGCGCGTGGCGGAGGTCGAGCGCGGGCTCTCCATCCTCGACGCGAGCCAGCTGAGCGGCATCCCCCACGCCTCGATCTGCGGCGGCCGCGGCCGCTGCTCGACCTGCCGCGTCAGGCTCCTGCGCGGCGCCGGGGAGCAGCCGGGGCCAAGCCCTGAGGAGGCCGCGGTCCTCTCCCGCATCGGCGCCCAGCCGGACACCCGCCTCGCCTGCCAGCTGCGACCGGTCGCGGACATCGTGGTGGCGCCGCTCCTGCCGCCCGGCACCTCGATGCGCGAGGCGCGGCGACGGGGCCTCGGCCCGCCACAGGGCCAGGAGCGCGAGATCGCCGTGCTCTTCGCCGACCTGCGCGGCTTCAGCCTGCTGGCGGAGAACCGCCTGCCCTACGACGTCGTCTTCGTGCTGAACCGCTATTTCGACGCTATGGGCAGGGCGATCGAGGCCGCCGGCGGCCATGTCGACAAGTTCATCGGCGACGGCGTCATGGCGCTGTTCGGCGTCGGCGGCGATGCCCGCGACGGCGCGCGTCGCGCACTCGACGCCGCGCGGCGCATGGACCGCGCCCTGGCCGAGCTCAACGAGTCCCTGTCGGCCGAGATCGGGCAGAAGCTGCGGATCGGCATTGGCATCCATGCCGGGCCGGCCATCGTCGGCGAGATGGGCTATGGCCGCACGACGGGCCTCACCGCGATCGGCGACACCGTCAACGTCGCCAGCCGGATCGAGGCGCTGTGCAAGCCCTACGGCGCGGAACTGGTGGTCTCCGACAGCGCGGCCGAGGCCGCGGGACTCGGGCGCGAGGGCTGCAGGCTCGAGAGCACGGCCATCCGCGGGCGCGTCTCCACGATCGACGTGCTCGTGTTCCAGAGGGTCGCGGACCTTCCAGCCGGGGCCTGACTTTCATTACCTTGCAGGTACTTGCAGGCCGAAACTCGACTTCACGTGCAACTTGAGGAGCGAAGCGCGACACGGCTTCGGCAGCCCTTGAACCGGCCGCTTGCCTTGCGGCCGTTCCGCCGCTAAGTCACCGCCCTCGCCTTCGGCCTGTCCCCGTCGTCTAGAGGCCCAGGACACCGCCCTTTCACGGCAGTAACACGGGTTCGAATCCCGTCGGGGACGCCACTTCCAGCCGCGGCCACGCGCCGCGCGGCCAGCCGCGTCAGGCGATCGACTCTAGCGCCTCCGGCGCCAGGATCTCGACCCCGCCCTTGGCCAGACGCACCCAGCCCTCGCGCTGCCAGGCCGAGAGCTGCTTGTTGGTGCTCTCGCGGGACATGCCGATCATCTGGCCGAGGTCGCGCTGGGTCACCGACACCAGGCGCGCGGGCGCCGCCGCCCCCGCGCCCTGCTCGGCGGCAAGCCGCAGCAGCGCCTTCGCCAGCCTGGCCTCGAGCGGGAGGAACATCACGTCCTCGATCTGCTCGCTGGTCCGGCGCATGCGCGCGCAGAGCAGCGCGATGATCCGCAGCGCGAGATCCGGGTTGGCGCGCAGCAGGGGCACGAACTCGGCGCGGTCGAGCACGACCAGCTCGCAGTCCGTGGCGGCGGTCGCGTCGGCCGTGCGCGGCTTGCCATCGAGGAGCGCGATCTCGCCGAATACCTGGCCGGCGCGCAGCATGTTCAGCACGGCTTCCTTGCCGTCCGCCGTCATCGTCGAGATGCGCACCGTGCCGGAACGGATCGCCATGAGGCTCCGGCCCTCGTCGCCGCGCGCGAAGATGACCGTCCCCTTGCGATGGCTCGCGCGGCGCGCCTGGCCCGCGAGCATGTCGATGTCCTGGGCCGGAAGCCCCCCGAACAGTTCATGGCCCGCGAAGATCGCGCGCCGCGCCGCCGCGTCGGCCTGCGTCGCGCCGCCCTTCGGTCCTGCCGCCTTGCCCATGCTCGCAACCCTCCGCCTCGTCCGGGGCGCGCGCCACGCCGCCGTCCTCGCGCGCCGCGAAAAAATATGGTGCGCGTGAAGTACCTCACACAGGGCGCGAGACCACCCCGAATAGCCTGCGGTCATCCATCGACCGGAGGATATACGAATGCTCGACAACCTTTCGATCCGCGCCGAGGCCGACGGCCAGGCCAGCATCCCCGCCATCGCCTCGACCCCGGCGACCCGGCAGGCCCGCGAGCGGAGCATCCTCGCCTGCGCCATGGACTGCCTCGGCATGGCCGTCCTCGTCGTCGACGGCAAGGGCAAGCCGGCCGCGGCCTCGGCTGCGGCCCATGCCAACCGCGCGATCGCCCGCGTGATGCGCGAGCACGCGCCGGCCCTCGCCCGCCGGGCCCGCGCGCAGGGACGCAGGGTGGGCATGCCGGTCGAGGCCGCGGACGGCACGCGCCACTGGCTGGTCGCCGCCACCATCCCCGCGTCCTGGGACGCCCTCGTCGTCATCCAGGCCATCGACGCCTCCGGGCCGGACAGGCTCGACCCCGGGCTCGTGGCCGATCTCTGCGGCCTGACCCGCAGCGAGGCGGAGATCGCCTGCATGGTCGCCGATGGCCTCGTTCCGAAGGCGATCGCCCGCAGGCTCGACGTCTCGCTGGCGACGGTGAAGACGCACCTGCATCGCCTCTTCCGCAAGACCGGCACGCGCGGGCAGGCCGACATCGCCCGCCGCGTCAGCAGGCTGCCCGCCACCCCGCCGCAGCCCTGAACCAGTTCCGGACCGGAGACCGCCCATGGACACCGCCGCCCTCCTCGAGATGCTGCTCTCGCGGCCCCAGGCCTTCCGCAACGAGAGCGACAAGCGGATCGTCACCCAGGTCGCGCTCGACATCGTGCGCGACGCCGACATGGCGCTGCGCCGCCGCGTCGCCGAGACCCTCGCCGCGCGCACCGACGCGCCGCTGGAGCTCGTCCTGCGGCTGGTCCACGACGACGCCACCATCGCGCGGCCGCTGCTGCGCGACAGCCCGGTGCTGCGGGACGCGGACCTGATCGAGGTCGCCCAGCACAGGACCTTCCGCCACCGCCTCGCGATCGCGATGCGGCGCGACGTCTCGGAGGATGTATGCCGCGTGCTCGTCTCCGCCGGGGAGGACGAGGTCGCGCGGATCCTGCTCGAGAACCAGAGCGCGCGGATCCCCTACGACAGCATGCAGCACCTCGTCGCGCGCGCCAGCCGCAGCGAGCGCCTGCACGAGCCGCTCGTCGCGCGCTGGGACCTTGATCCCGGGCTCGCCGCGCGCCTGCTCGCCTTCGTCTCCGAGGGGCTGCGGCGCGAGATCCTCCGCAGCTTCGCCATCGAGCCGGCCCTGGTCGACGCCGCGATCCGCAAGAGCCTCGCGGCGCTGCAGCGCGAGGAGCGCAACGCGCCGCCCTCGTCGGTCCGGAGGATGGCGGAGAGCCTGGCCTGCCGCGGCGACGAGGTCGGGACCCTGCTGGCGCTGCTGCGCAGCGGCGAGGTCTGCCTGTTCGAGGCGCTGTTCATGCGCCTGACCGGGCTCGCGCCCTGCGTCGCGCGCCGCGTCCTCTACGAGGCGGGCGGGCGCGCCCTCGCCGTGGCCTGCGCGTCGATCGGGATGGAGAAGTGGCACTTCGCGACGATCTTCCTGCTCGTGCGCCAGGCACGGCCGGGCGACAAGCAGGTCGACCCCGCGGAGTTGCGCGCCGCGATCGACTTCTTCGAGTCGACCGGGCGCGAATCGGCGGAGGCCGTCATGTCCGAGCTGCGCAACCCGCAAGGGCATCGCCGGGCGGGCTGACCCCTGCCGCGGAGCGCCGCGGGGGAAGTTCCGATGGCCTCGCGCGCCAGCGCGGTGCATGATCCCGGTCGTTCCAGCATCCGAGCACGCCAACGCATGTCCATGTTCCGCAAGTCCGACTCCCAGCTCGCCGTCGGCGACGTCCTCGTCGAGGCGAACCGCGAGAAGACGCACTGGCGGGTGGAGTTCCTCTTCGACGATCCCAACGGCGTGGCGCATGTGCGCCTGCGCCGCGTGGACGACACGACGTCGGCGCGCACCTTCGCCGCCGCCGTCCTGACCAGCGACCCGCGCTTCCGCCGCGTGCCGCGCGAGGCCTCCCCCGAGGAGTGATCAGGCCCGGGCGGCGTCCCTGATCTCGAACTGCGCGCGCCGCATCCCGTTCCAGGTATCGGCCTTCAGCTGCCCCGCCACATGCACGGGCGGCCCGCTGCGATCCATGAGCAGCGCCTGCAGCGGCGTGTCGACCGCGCGGAAGGCGATCGCGCGCACGCGCGCGCCCGATGCGTCGGCGAGCGTGCAGCGCACGTGCTTCGCGCCGACGATGTCCGCCTGCACGACGCTCATCGCCGCCATCGCGAGGCATGGCGACGGGTGGCCCGAGCCATAGGGCCCGGCCTGCTCCAGCAGTTCCGCGAATTCCCAGGTCGCGCCGCGCGGCGCGAGCGCGGAATCGACGAGCAGCGCGCGCTCCGACGGGCCGGCGGGCGTCGCGGCGACGCG
>JBEGVV010000032.1:0-9196 GCA_041178225.1 Pseudomonadota bacterium
ACGTGACATGAAGCTGCGCCACGCATTGCTCGCGCTCGCGATGGTCCTGGCCGGTGGCCAGGCCGCGCCGGCGCAGACGGTCCTGCGCATCGTGCCGCAGGCCGACCTCAAGGTGCTCGACCCGGTCTGGACGACCGCGACCGAGACCTCGAGCCACGGCTACATGATCTACGACGTGCTCTTCGCGCTCGACTCGTCGCTGCGGCCGCGGCCGCAGATGGTGGAGAGCTGGTCGCGCAGCGCCGACGGCATGACCTGGCGCTTCAGCCTGCGGCCCGGGCTCGCCTTCCACGACGGCTCGCCCGTCGAGGCGAAGGACGCCGTCGCCTCGCTCAAGCGCTGGTCGGCGCGCATCGTCAGCGGCATGACGCTGATGCGCCATGTGCAGGAGGTGGTCGCGACCGGTGCGCTCGACTTCGAGATCCGCCTCAAGTCGCCCTTCGCGCCGGTGCTCGAGCAGCTCTCCAACCCCGCGGTGCCGCTCTTCGTCATGCGCGAGGAGGAGGCGCGGACCGATCCCTTCAAGCAGATCGAGAAGCATGTCGGCTCGGGCCCCTTCACCTTCGACAAGGCCGACTGGGTCCCGGGCAGCAAGGTCGTCTATCGCCGCTTCGCCGGCTACAAGCCGCGGCCCGAGCCCGCGGACGGGCTCGCCGGCGGCAAGGTGGCGAAGGTCGACCGCGTCGAGTGGATCTGGATCCCCGACGCGACCACGGCGGCGCAGGCGCTGGCCGCCGGCGAGGTCGACGCGCTGGCCACGCCGTCGCAGGACATGGTCAAGGTGCTGAAGTCGTCGCGCAACGTGGTCGTGCGCACGCTCGACAGGCTGGGCGCGCACGCGATCGTGCGCGTCAACCACCTCGTGCCGCCCTTCAACGACCCGCGCGTGCGCGAGGCGATGCTGTGGACGATCGACCAGCGCGAATACCTCGCGGCCATGGTCGGCGACCGCGACGTCGAGCGCGTGTGCTGGGCGATCTTCGTCTGCGGCACGCCCTACGAGTCGAGCGCCGGGCTGGGCGCCTGGACGAAGGGGCCGGACATCGCGAAGGCGAAGGCGCTGCTCGCGGCCGCCGGCTACAAGGGCGAGCGCGTGGTCGTGATGGACCCGACCGACCTGCCGCTCGTGCATGCCGCGACGCTGATGACGGTGCAGAACCTGCGCGCGATCGGCATGAACGTCGAGGTCCAGGCGGTCGACTGGAGCACGCTGTCCTCGCGCCGCCCGATCAAGGAGCATCCCGACGAGAAGCGCGGCGGCTGGCACGTCTTCCACACCACGGGCCCCGGCATCGCGCAGAACAACCCGCTGGGCAACTCCGTCGTGCCCACGCCCTGCGACGGCAAGAACTACTCGGGCTGGCCCTGCGACGAGGAGCTGGAGAAGACGCGGCTCGAGTTCATCACCGCCGACACGCCGGAGAAGCAGAAGGACGTGATCGACCGCGTGCAGACGCATTTCTACCGCGTCCTGCCCTATGTCATCCTCGGCCAGTTCACCGCGCCGGTCGCCTATCGCGCCGAGCTGCAGGGCGTGCTCGAGGCTCCGCGCCTCGTGTTGTGGAACGTCGAGAAGCGCAGGTGAATGCGCCGCGCGCGAGGCGCAGCGTCCTCTACCGGCTCGGGACCGAGCCCGGCTCCTATGCCGGGGCGCGCCACGTCGCCGCCGACGTCCTGCTCTTCGACCTCGAGGATTCGGTCTCGCCCGCCGACAAGGATGCGGCGCGCGAGCGGCTCGTGGCCGCGATATCCGCGGGCGGTTTCGCGGGGCAGGAGCTCCTGGTGCGCGTCAACGGCCTCGACACGCGATGGGGCGTCGACGACGCGAGCGTGGTGGCGAGGCTCCCGGTCGACGGGGTGATGCTTGCAAAGGCGGAGGATGCCGAGGGGATGCGCGCCCTCGACCATGCGCTCGCGCGCGGCGGCGCCCCTGCCTCCATGGGTCTATGGGCGATGATCGAGACGCCGCGCGGCGTGCTCGCGGCCGACGCGATCGCGGGGTCGTGCCCGCGCATGGCGGGGCTCGCGATCGGGCTGGGCGACCTGTCGCGCGGGATGGGCGGCTTCCGCCGCGCCGCGCCCTTCCGCTTCCCGGTGCTCGCGGCGCTCTCCGCGGTGCTGCTCGCCGCGCGCGCCCATGGCCTCGCGGCGATCGACAGCTCGTTCCGCGACGCGCGCGATCCCGCGGGCTTCCGCGCCGCCTGCGTGGAGAGCCGCGAGATCGGCTATGACGGCAAGGCGCTGGCCGACCCGGCTCTCGCGCCGATCGCCGAGGAGGCGTTCTCGCCGACAGCCGGGGAGCTGGACTGGGCCGCGCGCGTGCTCGCCGCGCTCGCGGCATCGCCACCGGGCATCCAGCCGGTCGTCGACGGCCAGCTCGTCGAGCCGGGCTACGCCGACGTCGCGCGCCGTATCGACGCCACCCGCACCTGGCGGCGCCCGGCCTGAGGACGCCGCGCCTCCTGCGCGCCGGTGCCGCGGGGCCATGGCGGCGTCCTGTCATCATCGTGTCATCGACATGGAGCAGGATCGTCTTGGGGCCAGCCTAGCGTCCGTCCTACGGACGCAACCAACGGAGATCCCATGAAGACCATGATCCTCGCCGCCGCGGTCGCGGTGGTCGCCGCGGGCCCCGCGCTCGCCCAGCAGGCGCGCGACCAGATCCGCGCCGTCGGCTCCTCGACCGTGTTCCCCTTCACCACGACGGTCGCCGAGAACTATGCCCGCACCTCGGGCAGGAAGGCGCCGATCGTGGAGTCGACCGGCACGGGCGGCGGCTTCCGCCTGTTCTGCGCCGGCGTCGGGACCCAGCACCCCGACATCTCGAATGCCTCCCGGGCGATCACGAAGTCCGAGATCGAGACCTGCGCGAAGAACGGCGTCACCTCCATCACCGAGGTGAAGATCGGCTTCGACGGCATCGTCCTCGCGGTCAAGAAGGGCTCGACCAGGTTCGACCTCACCCGCCAGCAGGTGTGGCTCGCGCTGGCGCGCCAGGTGCCGCGCAACGGCCAGCTGGTCGCCAACCCCCACCAGCGCTGGAGCGACATCGACCCCAGCCTCCCGAACATCGCGATCGAGGTCATGGGCCCGCCCCCGACCTCCGGCACCCGCGACGCCTTCGTCGAGATGGTGATGGATTTCGGGTGCAAGGACTTCGCCGAGATCAAGGCGATCGCCGACGCGCGCGCGCGCGCGCAGGCCTGCGCGGCGATCCGCGAGGACGGCAAGTTCATCGAGGCCGGCGAGAACGACAACCTGATCGTCCAGCGCCTCGTCGCCGGCCAGGGCGTCGCGATCGGGATCTTCGGCTTCTCGTTCCTCGAGGAGAACCTCGACAAGCTCCAGGCCAAGCATGTCGACGCGGTGGAGCCGACATTCGAGAACATCTCCTCGGGCAAGTACCCGGTCTCGCGCTCGATGTTCGTCTACGTCAAGAACGCGCATGCCGGCGTGATCCCGGGCCTGCGCGAGTTCGTCTCCGAGTATGTCTCCGACCGCTCGATGGGCGAGAACGGCTACCTGGAGAAGAAGGGCCTGATCCCGCTGCCGAAGGCCGAGCGCGAGAAGGTGCGCAGCAACGCGTCCAACCTCACGCCGATGGCGATGTGACGCGCCACCCGGAAGACCCCGGTCGCCGGCATGGCGGCCGGGGAACCGGGGCAGGAAGCATGCGATGACCCCTGGCCTCACCCTCGCCCTGCTCTGCGCCCTCGCGGTGGCCGGCTACCTCATGGGCCGGTCGGCGTCGCTCAAGGCGGCCGGACCGGGTGGACGCATCGCAACCCTCCACTCCCTGCCCGGGTATTACGGGCTCTACGTCGCCCTGTGGTGCGCCGCGCCCGCCTTCGCGGCCTTCGCGATCGCGAGCCTCGCCAAGGGATCGATCGCCATGTCGATGGTCGCCGCGGCGCTTCCCGTGGAGTTGCGCGACCTGCCGGCCGACCAGTTCGGCCTCGTGATCTCGGACATCAGGAACCTCGCCGCGGGGACGGTCGCCTCCGCGCCGCGGCCGGAGGTCGCCGCCGCCGCGGCGCGCTACGCCTCGCTGCGCTCCATCCTCGACGCGTCGATCGCGGCGCTCGCGCTTTCGCTCGCGGTGGCCGGCCTCGCCTTCGCGCGCGGCAGGGTGTCGGCGAGCCTGCGCGCGCGCAACAAGGTCGAGCGCGCGCTGACCGTCCTTCTCATAGCGGCCTCCACCCTCGCGATCCTGACGACGATCGGGATCGTCATCTCCCTCGTCTTCGAGGCTGCGCGCTTCTTCGCGCGCATCCCGCCGGCCGATTTCCTGTTCGGGCTGACCTGGAGCCCCCAGACGGCGATCCGCGCCGACCAGGTCGGCGCGTCGGGCGCCTTCGGCGCCGTGCCGCTCTTCGTGGGCACGCTCGTGATCGCCGGCATCGCGATGCTGGTCGCCGTGCCGACCGGCCTCATGTCCGCCGTGTACATGGCGGAGTACGCGACGCCGCGCTTCCGCTCGATCGCCAAGCCGGTGCTGGAGATCCTCGCGGGCATCCCGACGGTGGTCTATGGCTTCTTCGCCGCGCTCACCGTCGCGCCGCTGGTGCAGGACGCCGGCCAGGCGCTTGGCCTCGCCGTCGCGGCGCAATCCGCGCTCGCGGCCGGCGTGGTGATGGGCGTGATGATCATCCCCTTCGTCTCCTCGCTCTCCGACGACGTGATCACCGCCGTGCCGCAGGCGATGCGCGACGGCTCCTACGCGCTGGGGGCGACGCGCGCCGAGACGGCGCGCCTCGTCCTGCTGCCGGCGGCGCTGCCGGGCATCGCCGCCTCGGTCATCCTCGCCTTCAGCCGCGCGCTGGGCGAGACGATGATCGTGGTGATGGCCGCGGGCCTCGCGGCCAACCTCACGGTCAACCCGCTCGCCGCGCTGACCACGGTCACCGTCCACATCGCCGCGCTGCTGGTCGGCGACCAGGAATTCGATTCGCCCAAGACGCTGTCGGCCTTCGCGCTCGGCCTCGTGCTCTTCGTCGTCACGCTGGTGCTGAACATCGTCGGCCTGCGCATCGTCAAGGCGTACAGGGAACAATATGACTGACGCGCCACTCGCGGCTTCGCAGCCATCCATCGTCGTGGGCCACCCGCGGGATGGGTCTTCCCTCCACATGACGGACGCGGCGCGCGCCCGCCTCCGGCGGCGCTACGCCGCGGATCGCCGCTTCCGCCTGGCCGGGCTCGGTGCCGTCCTGTTTGGCGTCATGGCGCTCGGCTTCCTGCTGTTCACCATCCTGTCGAGCGGGTTCACGGCCTTCCGCCAGACCGAGCTGCGCCTCGAGGTCTCCTTCAGCCGCGAGGCCATCGCGCCCGACGGGATCGTCGACGCGCGCACCATCCGCGCCGCCGATTGGGCCCGCGTCGTGCGCGAGTCCCTGCAGGCCCGCTTCCCCGACGCGCGCGACCGGCGCGGCGCGCGGCTCGTCGAGGCCCTCGTCAGCCCCGGCGCGCAGGGCCAGCTCATGGACATGGTGCTTGCCGACCCGTCGCTCGTCGGCCAGTCGCGCACGGTCTGGGTGCTCGCGGCATCCGACATCGACATGGTGGTCAAGGGCCATGCCGATCGCGGCGTGCCCGAGGCCTCGCGCAGGGTGAACGACAGGCAGCTGGCCTGGATGGATGCGCTGGAGAAGGACGGCGCCCTTCGCCTTGCGTTCAACACGCGCTTCCTGACCGGGGCCGACAGCCGCTATCCCGAGCTGGTCGGCATCTGGGGCGGGATCCTCGGCTCGCTCTACACGCTTGCCATCACGCTGGCGCTGGCCTTCCCGCTCGGCGTGATGGCGGCGATCTACCTCGAGGAATTCGCGCCGCGGAACCGGCTCACGGACCTGATCGAGGTCAACATCAACAACCTCGCCGCCGTGCCCTCGATCGTCTTCGGGCTGCTCGGCCTCGCCGTGTTCCTCAACCTCTTCGGCATGCCGCGCTCCGCGCCGCTCGTGGGCGGCTGCGTGCTGGCGCTGATGAGCCTGCCGATCATCATCATCGCCGCGCGGGCCGCGCTGCGCGCCGTGCCGCCCTCGATCCGCGAGGCGGCGCTCGGCCTCGGCGCATCCAGGCTGCAGGTGGTGCTCCACCACGTCCTGCCGCTGGCCATGCCCGGCATCCTCACGGGCACCATCCTGTCCATGGCGCATGCGCTGGGCGAGACGGCCCCGCTGCTGATGATCGGGATGGTCGCCTTCATCGTCGACCTGCCCTCCGGGCCGCTCGACGCGGCGACGGTGCTGCCGGTGCAGATCTTCATGTGGGCGGACAGTCCGGAACGCGGCTTCGTCGAGAAGACCTCGGCGGCGATCCTCGTCCTCCTGGTCTTCCTGCTGGGCATGAACGCGCTGGCCATCTGGCTGCGCAGGAAATTCGAGAGGCGGTGGTGAGCATGTCGGCGACATCGGGGAACGGCGGCGCGCCGGCGGCGAGTCGCGCGAAGATCTCGGCCAGCGGGGTCGATGTCTTCTACGGCGCCAAGCACGCGCTCAAGCATGTGTCGGTCGAGATCGGCGAGCGGCAGGTCGTTGCCTTCATCGGCCCCTCGGGCTGCGGCAAGTCGACCTTCCTTCGCTGCCTCAACCGCATGAACGACACGATCGCCGGTTGCCGCGTGACCGGCGACATCAGGCTCGACCACGCCGACATCTACGCGCCGGAGGTCGACGTCGTGCAGCTGCGCGCGCGGGTGGGGATGGTCTTCCAGAAGCCCAACCCCTTCCCGAAGTCGATCTACGACAACGTCGCCTACGGACCGCGCATCCACGGCCTCGCCGGCTCGAAGTCCGAGCTCGATGGCATCGTCGAGCAGGCGCTGCGCGGCGCCGCGCTCTGGGACGAGGTGTCCGACCGGCTCGAATCTCCCGGCACCGGCCTGTCCGGGGGACAGCAGCAGCGGCTGTGCATCGCGCGCGCCATCGCCGTGAGCCCGGAAGTCATCCTGATGGACGAGCCCTGCTCGGCGCTCGACCCGATCGCCACCGCCCATGTCGAGGAGCTCATCGACGGCCTGCGGGAGCGCTACACGATCGTGATCGTCACCCACAACATGCAGCAGGCCGCGCGCGTGTCGCAGCGCACCGCCTTCTTCCACCTCGGCGAGCTCGTCGAGGAGGACGACACGGCGGCGATCTTCACCAATCCCCGGGACGAGCGCACCCAGGGCTACATCACCGGCCGCTACGGCTGACGCGCGGAAGGAGACGCATCCAATGCCTTCGCACATCGTCAAGTCCTACGACGAGCAGCTGCGCAAGCTGAACGACACGCTGGTGCGCATGGGCGGCGTGGTCGAGTCGCAGATCAGCGCCGCGATGCAGGCGCTCGCGCGCCGCGACCCCGACCTCGCCCAGCAGACGGTGGAGGGCGACCGCAGGGTCGACGCGCTGGAGCGCGAGGTCGACGCCCAGGTCGTCAGCCTGCTCGCGCTGCGCCAGCCCGTCGCCTCCGACCTGCGCCTCGTCGTCGGCAGCCTGCGCATCGCCTCGGACCTCGAGCGCATGGCCGACTACGCCAAGAACGTCGCCAAGCGCTCCGTCGCCCTGTCCCAGCTCGCCCCGGTCGCCGTGCCGCCGACACTCCCGCGCATGGGCAGGGTCGCGCAGGAGATGGTCAAGGACGTGCTCGACGCCCATGTCGGTCGCGACGTGCCCAAGGCCGTCGCGGTATGGAACCGCGACGAGGAGCTCGACGCGCTGCACGACTCGCTCTTCCGCGAGCTTGTCACGCACATGATGGAGGACGCGCGCAACATCACGCCCACGACGCACCTGCTCTTCATCGCCAAGAACATCGAGCGCATCGGCGACCACGCGACCAACGTCGCGGAGATGGTCCACTACCAGGTCACCGGCCGCACGCTCGACGAGGCGCGGCCCAAGGGCGACGACGCGAGCCTCGCGGTCGTGGTCCCGGAGACGCGGCCATGAGCCAGCACAAGCTGCACGTCCTCGTCGTCGAGGACGAGGCCTCGCTCGTCGAGCTGCTGCGCTACAACCTCGAGAAGGAAGGCTTCCGCGTCACCGCCGCGAACGACGGCGAGGAGGCGCTGGCGCTGCTCAAGGAGGGCAAGCCCGACCTGCTCGTGCTCGACTGGATGCTGCCGCATGTCTCGGGCATCGAGATCTGCCGCCAGGTCCGGCGGCGCCCCGAGCTGCGCGACCTTCCCGTCATCATGCTGACCGCGCGCGGCGAGGAGGCCGACCGCGTGCGCGGGCTCGAGGTCGGCGCCGACGACTACGTGATCAAGCCCTTCAGCCCCTCGGAGCTTGTCGCGCGCATCCGCGCGGTGCTGCGCCGCGCGCGGCCGGGGGCGGCCGACGAGATGCTCACCTACGCGGGCATCGCCATCGACCTCGCGGCGCATCGCGTCATGCGCAACGGGCGCTTCCTCCATCTCGGGCCGACCGAGTTCCGCCTGCTGCGCTTCTTCATGGAGCGCCCGGGGCGCGTCTTTTCCCGCGAGCAGCTGCTCGACGGCGTCTGGGGCCGCGACATCTATGTCGAGCTGCGCACCGTCGACGTGCATATCCGCCGCCTGCGCAAGGCCATCAACGGCGAGGGCGAGCGCGACGTGATCCGCACGGTGCGCGCCGCGGGCTACGCGCTCGACGACCAGCCCGATCCCTCGCCAGGCTGACCTCGCCCGCGCCAGTCGGCCGCCCCGGCCCGGTGACGGGCGTCACGAGACCGTCATATGATCGTCGCGATCCGGCGCGGGCGAGGTGCCCGCGCCGCGCAGCGGATGGAGACAGGGCATGGGCGGCGACCGGAACGACGAGATCGATCCCGACGACATCGGCGTGAACGAGACGCACGCGCCGTCCATCCAGGACGTCATCTCCCGCCGCCTGCTCCTCGCCGGCGCCGCCGCGGGCGTGCTCGGCGCCACGCTGGCGGGCGAGGACGCGACCGCGCAGCAAGCGTCCTCGCCGGGCGGCTCGACGCTCAGGTTCCGGGACGTCAAGCATGGGCTCGACGAGCACCACCACATCGCCGAGGGCTACCGCGCCGAGGTCCTGATCCGCTGGGGCGACCCGATCGCGAAGGACGCGCCCGACTTCGTGCCGGGCAAGGTCGACGGCGCCGCGCAGGAGAAGCAGTTCGGCTACAACTGCGACTTCCTCGCCTACTGGCCGCTGCCCTATGGCTCGCGCAACTCCTCGCGTGGCCTGCTGTGCTCGAACCA
>JBEGVV010000033.1:0-12617 GCA_041178225.1 Pseudomonadota bacterium
GCTGCGCATGCGCGTGCCCTTCCCGCCCGAGCACATCAACCTCTGGCTGGTCGAGGATGGCGAGGGCTGGGCGATCGTCGATTGCGGCCTCGGCCTCGACGAGACGCGCGAGGCCTGGGAGGCGGTCTTCGCCACCCGGCTCGGCGGCAGGCCCGTCACGCGCATCCTCGTCACCCATTTCCATCCCGACCATCTCGGCCTCGGCACCTGGCTCTCGGCGCGCTGGGGCGCCGAGGTCTGGATGACGCAGGGCGAATGGATGACCGCGCGCGGCGTCCATCCCGAGGCCGGCGCGGCGGAGATCGCCAACAAGCTCGCCTTCTACCGCCGCAACGGCGTGCCCGAGGCGTCGCTCCAGGGCTTCGCGACCCCGCCGAATTCCTTCTACCGCTCGATGGTGCCGGCGATCCCGCAACGCTTCGTGCGCTTGCACGAGGGGCAGTCCCTGCGCATCGGCGCGCATGAATGGCGCGTCATCGTCGGCCGCGGCCATGCGCCCGAGCATGCCTGCCTCTGGTGCCCGGCGCTGGGCGCGCTGATATGCGGCGACATCCTGCTGCCGCGCATCTCGCCCAATGTCTCGGTCTGGGCGACCGAGCCGCTGGGCGACCCGCTCACGGAGTTCCTCTCCTCGCTGGACGGCTTCGCCGAGGTGCCAGGCGACACGCTGGTCCTGCCCGCGCATGGCCAGCCCTATCGCGGCATCCATCGCCGCATCGCCGCCCTGCGCGCGCATCACGAGGAGCGGCTCGACCGCATCGCCGCGGCGCTCGCGCAGGGGCCGCGCCATGCCGTGGGCTGCTTCCCGCTGCTGTTCCGGCGCGAGATCGGCGCCGCCAACATGGGCCTCGCGCTCGGCGAGGCGGTGGCGCATCTCCACCGCCTCGTCTCGCAGGGTCGCGCGACGCGGCTGCCGGCCGCGGACGGCGTCCAGCTCTTCGCCGCCGCCTGAGGGCGGCGCCAGGCGCCTCAGTTCGTCGCCTGGCCGGTCGGCTGCCCGCGCCGCTCGGCCGCCCGCGCGCGCTGGGCCGCGCGCTCCTCGGGCGTCATGTTCGCCGCGCGCTCGCGGGCCGCCTGGCGCCGCGCATCGGCCCTCTGCCGCTCCTCGGGCGTCATGCGCTCGCGCGCCTCGGCGCGGCGCGCGCGGCGCTCCTCCACGGCCTTCTGCCGCTCCTCGGCCGACATCGCCTGCCAGCGGCGGCGCTCGGCCTCGCGCTGCTCCTGCGTCATGCGCGGACGCGACACGGACTCGCCCGCCGCCGCCGCGCCGCCGGGCATGCCCTGCGCCGAGGCGAGGCCGGGGACGGAGACCAGCAGCGCCAGCGCTGCCGCGCGCAGCGCCTTCGCGGGCCTGCGGCCCGCCTCGATGTTCGTCGTCGTCGCCATCGTCACCCCCTTGGGTTCGAAGCGGCGCTGGAGCGCGCCCTTCGCGACGATGTCTACCCGCCTCGCGCCGCGGCCGGGCGCAGGCATCGGCATTAGGCGCCGCCGCCCTCGCGCCTAGCACGGAAGAAGGAACGCAGCGCCTCGCCTGCTTCCTGGGCGAAGGGCCCCTGCGCCACCTCGCAGCGCCAGTGGCAGGTCGGCTGCGCGAAGATGCGCGGGCCATGCAGCACGCCGCCGCCCTTGGGATCGGCGGCGGCGAAGACCACGCGCGCCAGCCGCGCGAAGCTCGCCGCGGTGGCGCACATCGCGCAGGGCTCCAGCGTGACGTAGAGCACGCAGCCCGGCAGGCGCTTGGCGCCGAGGCGCTCCGCCGCCGCGCGGATCGCGAGCATCTCGGCATGCGCCGTGGGGTCGCGCCGCGCCTCGACGAGGTTGTGCGCGCGCGCCAGCACCGCGCCATCCGGGCCGACCAGGACGGCGCCGACCGGCACCTCGCCCGCGCGCGCGGCGGCCTCGGCCTCCTCGAGCGCGAGGCGCATCGTCGCGGCGTCGAAATTCCCGGTGTCCATGGCCGCGACATTCCCGCCGCGCGGCCTGCGCGGTCAATGCCGCTCGCCGCCGGGGCCCCGCTCTGCTACATGCGCGCGATGGACCAGGAACATCCCGGCGAGCGCATCGCCAAGGTGATCGCGCGCTCCGGCCGCGCCTCGCGCCGCGACGCCGAGCGCCTGGTGGCGGAGGGACGCGTGAGCGTGAACGGGGAGGTGCTGTCCTCGCCCGCGCGCAACGTCACCGCGCAGGACGTCGTCGCGATCGACGGCGTGCCGCTCGCGGCCCCGGCGCGCACCCGCCTCTTCCGCTTCCACAAGCCCGATCGCTGCATCACCGCCGCGCGCGACCCCGAGGGGCGCCGCACGATCTACGACGTGCTGCCGCGCGAGCTGCCGCGGCTGATGCCGGTCGGGCGGCTGGACTGGAACTCCGAGGGGCTGCTGCTGCTGACCAACGACGGCGAGCTCAAGCGCCATCTCGAGCTGCCCGCCACGGCCTGGATCCGCCGCTACCGCGTGCGCGCCTTCGGCGACCCGCCCGACGCCGCGACCATCGCGCGGCTGTCGAAGGGGATCGAGATCGACGGCGTGCGCTACGACGGCATCGAGACCGCGATCGACCGCCGCCAGGGCGGCAATGTCTGGCTGACCATGGCGCTGCGCGAGGGCAAGAACCGCGAGATCCGCCGCGT
Source organism: Pseudomonadota bacterium (assembly GCA_041178225.1). Lineage (GTDB taxonomy): Bacteria > Pseudomonadota > Alphaproteobacteria > CACIAM-22H2 > CACIAM-22H2 > CAIOSQ01. Next base: position 2,630 of record JBEGVV010000033.1, read on the forward strand.
GCTCTCGCATCTCGGCCTCGAGGTGAACCGGCTGATCCGCGTCTCCTACGGCGCCTTCCAGCTCGGCCATCTCGTCCCCGGCGCGATCGAGGAAGTGCCCGCGCGCAACCTGCGCGACCTCGTCGGCGGCGAGTTCGGCAAGGCGCCGGCGCGGCGCTGAGACGGGCGGGCGGGGCAGCGACATGCGCATCGTCGCCGGACGCCATCGCGGCCTCGCGCTCGAGCCGCCCGCCGATGCGCGCATCCGCCCGACGGCCGATCGCGTGCGCCAGGCGATCTTCGACGTGCTCGAGCACCGCTTCGGCGTTGGCGCCGCCTCGCCGCTGCGCGGCGCGGTCGTGCTCGATGTCTTCTGCGGCTCCGGCGCGATGGGCATCGAGGCGCTGTCGCGCGGCGCGGCGCGCTGCATGTTCATGGATTCGGACCAGGGCGCGCTGGCACTGGCCGAGCGCAATGCCAGGCGCGCGCGGGAGACCGCCGCCACGCGCTTCCTGCGCCGCGACGCCACGCAGCCCGGCAAGGGAAGCGGCGAGGCGACGCTCGTCTTCATGGACCCGCCCTGGGGCGAGGACCTCGCGCCGCGCGCGCTCGCCGCGCTGCGCGACCAGGGCTGGCTCGCGCCCGGCGCGATCGCCTGCATCGAGACCGGCGACCGCGAACGCTGCGACCCGCCCGAGGGCTTCGAACTGCTCGACGAGCGCAAGCACGGACGGGCGCGCGTCACCTTCCTGCGCTTCGCCGCGGTGGCGAGCGGCTAGGCTTCCACCCGGAACGCCCGCAGGCGACGACGGGCCCAGATCGTTAGCCACCCGCGATGCACCACGGGTCGGGCGCTCGAGGCAGAAGGCGGGGATCCGGTCCTCGACCTCCGGCGAAGCAGGGTTCAGGTGCGGCTGGGGAGTAATCCGGGCTCCGTCCCGGGTTTCCTCTCGCTTTGCCGGCGCCACGCGGTGGCGGCATGATCCGCTGGCGATGGTTTCGATGACCTCAGGCGCCCCCACGCCGCTGCGCCGCCGCGCCGTGCTGCTCGCTGCCGCGGCCGCTTCGCTCGGCGGCTGCGCGGGCGCCGCGTCGCCGCCCGGTCCTCCGCTCGTCAACCCCTTCGACGCCGCCGCCCTGCGCGCGCGCAAGGGCAGGCCGTCGCGTGGCGGCGCGACCTGCGCCGCGGCGAGCCCGCCGGCGGCGGACCTGGTCGTGCCGAACTTCTACACCGACCCTCCGGTCTATAGCCGCGTCGATCCCGCCCGCCTCGCCGCGCGCGACGCGGCGGTCGCGCCCGTGAACGCGCTGGCCAGGACCGTGACGCAGGCCGCCGATGCCTGGGCCGCGTCGCGGCCCGCGGATGGGCGCCTCGCCGCCTGCGCCGCCGCCGCGCTCGATGCCGCGGCTCGGGCGCGCTCCATGCTCGGCCGCGTGGACAGCCAGGGCGGCTTCGAGCGCAAATGGGCGTGGTGCGGCCTCGCGCTCGCGCATCTCAAGCTCGCCCAGGCGCCCGAATACGACCAGGCCGCGCAGGCGCGGGTGCGCGCCTATCTCGCCGAGGGCTTCGCCGCGCTGCGCGGGCCCTATGACCGGCCGCCTTCCGGCGCGCCGTCGAGCCAGATGAACAACCACATGACCTGGGCGGGGCTGGCGGCGATGGCGATGGGGCTCGCGGCCGATGACCGGACGGCCTGGGACTGGGGCCTGTCGCGGATGGACCGCACCCTGGCGCAGGTCGACGTCGATGGCTTCCTGCCGCAGGAGGTGCTGCGCGGGAGCAAGGCGTGGCACTACCACATCTTCACGATGGGGCCGCTCGCCATGGGCGCCTTCCTCGCGCGCGCCAATGGCGCCGACTTCGCCGATGCGCGCGACGGGGCGTTTTGGCGCGTCGCGCGGCTCACGCTCGGCGCCTATTCCGATCCCGCGCGCTTCGTCGCGCGGACCGGCCGCGCGCAGGACGTCTGGGGCGAACGGCCCTCGGTCGGCTGGCTGGAGATCCTCGCCGGGGAGTTCGGCGTCGCCGAGGCGCTCGTCCACCTGCAGGGTCGCCGCCCGCAGCGCGACCCCTGGCTGGGCGGCGACCTCACCTTCTGGTTCGCGCGCGACGCGTGAGGCGGGCGGGGGAGTAATCCGGGCTCCGTCCCCGGTTTCCTAGCGTCGGCCGAAGAGGCGCTCGATGTCGGCGAGCTTGAGCTCGACCCAGGTGGGGCGGCCGTGGTTGCACTGGCCGGAATGGGGCGTCGCCTCCATGCGGCGGAGCAGCGCGTTCATCTCCTCGGGCGAGAGGCGCCGCCCGGCGCGCACGCTGCCGTGGCAGGCCATGGTCGAGCAGATGTCGGCGAGGCGCTCGCCCAGCGCCAGCGCGTCGCCATGCTCCTCGAGCTCGTCGGCGAGGTCGCGCACCAGCCCCGCGGCGTCGACCGTGCCGAGCAGCGCGGGCACCTCGCGCACGGCGATCGCGCCGCGGCCGAAGCCCTCGATGGCGAGGCCGAGGCGCAGCAGGTCGTCGGCGCGCGCGAGCAGGCGGCCGGCGCGCGCCTCGTCGAGCTCCACGATCTCCGGGATCAGCAGCGCCTGGCGGCGCACGCCCTGCGCCGCGAGCTCGGCCTTGATGCGCTCGTAGACCAGGCGCTCATGCGCGGCGTGCTGGTCGACCACCACGATGCCGTCGGCGGTCTGGGCGAGGATGTAGGTCTCGAAGAGCTGCGCGCGCGCCACGCCAAGCGGGAAGGACGCGGCCTCCGTGGCGCCGGGCGGCGGCGCGGCGGCGGGGGCGGAAAGCGGGGCGGCGCCGAGCGGCGCCTGGAAGGAAAGCGCCGCCGCGCCCAGCGCCTCGGCGAAGCCCGCGCGCGCATGGGCATGGCCGGGGAAGGACGGCCAGGCGCCGCCGGCGGCGGCAGGCTGCGCGGGCAGCATGCCCGGGCGCAGCGCGGCGAGCGCGTCGAGGCCCGGCGTGGTCGCGGCGCGGAAGCCGGCGCCGGCGAGCGCATGCTTGAGCGCGCCGACGAGCAGGCCGCGCACGAGGCCCGCGTCGCGGAAGCGCACCTCCGACTTCGCGGGATGGACGTTCACGTCGACCTGGTCGGGAGGCAGCTCGACGAAGAGCGCGACGACGGGGTGGCGGTCGCGCGCGAGGAAATCGGCATAGGCCGCGCGCACCGCGCCGGCGAGCAGCCTGTCGCGCACCGGCCTGCCATTGACGAACAGGTACTGCATCTGCGCGGTCGCGCGATGGAAGGTCGGCAGGCTCGCATGGCCGACCAGGCGCACGCCCTCGCGCTCGGCATCGACCTCGATCGCGTTGTCGAAGAACTCGCGGTCGATGACGGCGGCGAGGCGACCGAGCCGCGCCGCCGCGCCCTCGCCCGCCGCCGGCGCGAGGCGCAGCGCCTGGCGGCCATCGGCGAGGACCGAGAAGGCGATGTGCGGGTTCGCCATCGCCAGGCGCTCGACCGCGTCGAGGCAGGCCTGGAGCTCGGCGCGGTCGCCCTTGAGGAACTTGAGCCGCGCGGGCGTGGCGAAGAAGAGGTCGCGGATCTCGACGCGCGTTCCCGCGCCATGGGCCGAGGGCTCCGGCCCCTCGCGCCGCCCGCCCTCGACGCGGATGGTCCAGGCCTCGGCGGCACCCGCGGCGCGGCTGGTGATGGCGAGGCGCGCCACCGCGCCGATCGAGGGCAACGCCTCGCCGCGGAAGCCGAAGGTGGAGATGCGCGTGAGGTCGTCGCCCGGGAGCTTCGAGGTGGCGTGGCGCTCCACGGCGAGCGCGAGGTCCTCGCGCGCCATGCCGCGGCCATCGTCGGAGACGACGATGGCGGCCTTTCCGGCCTCCTTGAGGGCGACGTCGATGCGCCGCGCGCCGGCGTCGATCGCGTTCTCGACCACTTCCTTGAGCGCCGCCGCCGGCCGCTCGATCACCTCGCCGGCGGCGATCTGGTTGACGAGCGTGTCGGGCAGCCTGCGGATCACGCGCGCCTGCACGGCCTCAGCCGCCCTCGCCCCGGACGCCCGCGGGCTCGCCCACGACCACCGTCAGGAAGCCCGGCGCGCCATGCATGCGCCGCGCGACGCGGCGCGCGTCCTCGATCGTGACGCCGCGGATCAGCGCGTCGCGGCGCGACAGGTAGTCCATGCCGAGCCCCTCGTGCTGGAGCGTCACGAGCAGGCCCGCGACCGCGGCGCTGGAATCGAGCGAGAGCGCGAAGGCGCCGGTCATGTAGGCCTTCGCGTCCTCGAGCTCCTGCTCGCCCGGCCCCTCCTCGCCCATGCGCCGCCATTGCGCGCGCAGGAGCTCGAGGGCCTCGCCGGCGCGGGCGTTGTCGGTGGAGAAGGAGGCGAAGACGAGGGCGCCGCGGTCGAGCGCATGGTAGGCGGTCGAGACGCCGTAGGTGAGGCCGCGCTTCTCGCGCATCTCCGTCATCAGCCGCGAGTTGAAGCCGCCGCCGCCGAGCACGTAGTTGACGAGCTGCGCGGCGAACCAGTCCGGGTCGTCGCGCTTCATGCCCGGCGCGCCCGACATGACGAGGGCCTGCGGCGTCGCGCGGCGCACCACCACGACGCGCTCGGCGTCGATGGCGGGCCGCGCCTCGGGCACGTCGTAGGGCGCCGCGCGGGCGGGAAGTCCGCCGAAGACCTGGTCGAGCAGCGCGCCGAGCGCCGCGGCGTCGATGTTGCCGACCACGCCGACGACGAGGTTGTCGCGCGCCATGCGCCGCGCGAGGAAGCCGCGCATGCCCTCGACCGTCGCGCCGCGCACCGAGGCGATCTCCGCCTCCGCGCCCTCGCCATAGGGATGCGCGCCCCAGGCGAGGCGGCCGAAGGCCTCGCGCAGGATCGAGCGCGGGTCCTCCTGCTGGCGCTGCAGCCCCGCGAGCGTGCGGGTGCGCACGCGCTCGAGCGCGTCGGCGTCGAAGCGCGGCGCGGCGAGCGCGAGGCGCAGCAGCTCCGCGCCGCGCGCGCGATGCGCGTCGAGGACGCGCAGGCTGCCCTGGATCGAGTCCGCGGACGCGCCGACGGAGAGCGAGATCGAGTGCTCCTGCAGCGCGCGCGCGAAGGCGGTGGCGTCGAGGTCGCCGGCACCCTCGTCGAGCATGTCGACGGCGAGGCGCGCGGCGCCCTGCGCGCCGATGCCCTCGCCCGCCGTGCCGCCGCGGAAGCGGAACTGCATCGACAGCAGCGGCAGGGTCCGGTCCTGCACCAGCCAGGCGACGATGCCGCCGGGGGAGGCCACGCGCTCGATCGGCATGGCATGCGCGCGCGGCGCGGCGAGGAGCAGCGGCGCGCAGGCGGCGAGCAGGAGCAGGCGGCGGCGGATCACGTGCGTGGCCTCGGCAGCAGGAAGCCGGTGACGCCGCGCTCCTCCAGCAGCACGGCGCGCGCCGCGGCGGCGACCTGCGCGGCGGTGACGGCGCCGATGCGCCGCGGCCAGGACTCGATCTCCTCGATCGTGGCGCCGGTCATCAGGTCGGCGCCGATCGCGCGCGGCGCCGTGCCGAGCGCGTCGCGCGAGAGGACGGTCGAGTCGCGCACCCGCGCCTTGGTGCGCTCCACCTCGTCCTCGGCCACGCCCTCGCGCAGCATCGCGGCGATCTCCTCGTCGAGCGCGCGCTCGACGTCCTCGATCGCGACGCCCGGGCGCACGGCGACGCCGAAGGAGAAGGTGGAGAGGTCGAAGCTGTCGGGGTTGTAGGAGACCGAGACCGAGGTCGCGAGCTGGCGCTCGAGCACGAGCGCGCGGTGGAAGCGCCCGGCCTGCCCGCTGGCGATGTCGGCGAGGACCTCAAGCGCCGGGACGTGCTGGCTCTCGCCGCGCCGCGCGCTGGGCGCGAGATAGGCGCGCGTCAGAGAGGGCTGGCGCACGCGCTCGTCGCGCAGCGTCACGCGCCGCGCCGCCTGGGGCACGGGCTCGGCCGGGCGCACGCGCTCCGGAACGTCCCGGCGCGGGATCGGCCCGTAATGCTGCTCCGCGAGCCGCCGCACCTCGTCGGGCGAGACGTCGCCCGCGACCACGAGCACCGCGTTGTTGGGGGCGTACCAGCGGCGATACCAGGCTTCCGCGTCGGCGCGGCCAAGGCCGCGTATCTCGTGCTCCCAGCCGATGATCGGCCGGCCATAGGGATGGTTGAGGAAGAGCGCCGCCGCGACCTGCTCGCGCAACCGCGCGCCGGGCACGTTCTCGACCACCTGGCGCCGCTCCTCGAGGATGACGTCGCGCTCCGTGGCGACGACCTCGTCGGTCAGCACGAGGTTGGTCATGCGGTCGGCCTCCATGCGCATGACGAGGCCGAGCCGGTCGCGCGCGACCGACTGGTGGTAGGCGGTGTAGTCCCAGCTGGTGAAGGCGTTGTCGCGGCCGCCATTGCGCGCGACGGTGCGCGAGAACTCCCCCGCCGCCATGCTGCGCGTCGCCTTGAACATCAGGTGCTCGAGGAAATGCGCGATCCCCGACTTGCCCGGCGGCTCGTCGGCGGCGCCGGCGCGGTACCAGACCATGTGGGTGACGATCGGCGCGCGGCGGTTCTCGACCACCACCACCTGCATGCCGTTGTCGAGGAAGAAGCTGGTGGGCTCGAAGACCTGCGCCCTGCCGGCGCCGGGGACGGCGACGAGGGCGAGGAGGAAGAGGAGGATCCGCGCGGTCATGGCCCCAGAGATGCGTCGCACGGGGCCGGCGGCAAGCGCGGCCGGGGCCGCGCTCAGAACAGGCCCTCGAGCAGGCCGCGCTGGCGGCGGCGGACGATCGGGGTGTCGCCGGAATTCGCGGGGCGGCCCAGCGCCTGGTTCTCGCGCAGGCGCTGCTGCTCGCGCTCGGCGTCGATCACCGTGCCCGCCGGCTCCGGCTCGCGCCAGAAGATCAGCTTGTCGGTGAAGCTGCGATCCGCGTCGGCGACGGCCCTGGCCTCGCGGTCCACGGTGGCGCGGATGGCGGGGTCGGCGCGATCGGCGCCGGCCTTCTCCAGCAGGGCGGCCTCCGCGGCGCTCGGCCGACCGGCACCGGCGGCGGCGGGAGCAGCGCCAGGCCTGGTGCCGGGTCGCCCGCCGGTGATGGCCGTGCGGGCCTGGTCGGTGGTGGAGCCTTCCTGCGGGCGCGGGGCGCCCGGCGTCGGCGGCCGCAGCCCGTAGTCAGGCGGCATGGCGAGCGGCGCGCGGGTCAGGATCTTGAACTCGTCGGGCGGGGCCTTGTCCCAGCCGACCGCGCGGCGCGCCTCCGAGCAGCCCCCAAGCCCCAGCGCGAGGAGGAGGATCGGAATCGCGAGGACGGTTCGGGAAGCCCCGGAAATCCGCATGGACGCCTATTTAGCCGAGGGTTTGGGCGCAAACAAGGCATCGAGCAGGAGCAGTCCCGCCCCCGCCACGATGGCCGCGTCCGCGACGTTGAAGGCCGGCCAGTGCCAGCCCGCCACATGCAGGTCGACGAAGTCGAAGACCGCCCCGAAGCGGATGCGGTCGACCACGTTGCCGAGCGCCCCGCCGATGACGAGGCCGAGCGCCGCCGCCACCAGGCGCGAGGGCGCGCGCGCCAGCCACCAGGCCATCGCCCCGGTGATCGCCAGCGCGACCAGGACGAGGATCCAGGCCGCCTCGTCGGAGCCGCGGTTGAACATCCCGAAGCTGACGCCGTGGTTCCACACCACGACGAAGTTGAGGAAGGGCGCGCCCTCCACCACCGGCCCGCGCGGCAGCGGCGCGGGCGCGGGGTCCCAGAAGGCGAGGCCGGTCAGCCAGGCGTAGAAGCCCCATTTCGTAGCCTGGTCGAGGATCGCGACCAGCGCGGCGAGGCGCAGGCCGAGGCGCAGCATGCCCCTCACCCCGCCGGGGCGGCGTCGACCGCGTCGGCGCAGCGCATGCAGAGCATGCGGTGATGCGCATGCGTGCCGACCTCGGGCAGGACCTTCCAGCAGCGCTGGCACTTCCCGCCATCCGCCGCGCGGAAGCCGACCGCGATGTCAGGCTGGTCGGGCAACCGGAAGAGTGCCGCGTCCTCGGGCACGGGACCGACCTCGAGCGCGTGGCCCGAGGTGATGAAGACCTCGTCGAGGTCAAGCCCCTCGAGCACCGCGGCGGCGGCCGGCGTGACATGCACGACCGGCGCGGCCTGCAGGCTGGAGCCGATCTCCTTTCGCTCGCGCGCCTTCTCGAGGCACCCCGTGACCGCGCGGCGCAGGTCGCGCACGCGCCGCCACCTCGCCGCCAGCGCCTCGTCGCGCCATGTCGCGGGGATCTCCGGGAAGAGCTCGAGGTGGACGCTCGATTCCTCGCCGGGATGCATCGCCAGCCACGCGTCCTCGGCGGTGAAGCACAGCACCGGCGCCAGCCAGCGCACGATGCAGTCGAAGACCGTGGCCATCGTGCTGCGCGTGGCGCGGCGCCGCGGGGAATCCGCGCGGTCGCAGTAGAGCGCGTCCTTGCGGATGTCGAAGTAGAAGGCCGAGAGGTCGACCGCGCAGAAATTGTGGAGCGCGGAGAAGAACGGGTTGAACTCGTAGGTCGCGTTGGCGCGCTTGAGCGCCTCGTCGACCTCGGCGAGGCGGTGGAGCACGAAGCGCTCGAGCTCCGGCAGCTCGGCGTCGGGCACGCGCTCCGCTGGCGTGTAGCCCTTCAGCGCGCCGAGCAGGTAGCGCAGCGTGTTGCGCAGCCGGCGATAGACCTCGGCCTGCTGCTTGAGGATCTCCGGCCCGATGCGCAGGTCGTCCGAGTAGTCCGAGGACACCACCCAGAGTCGCAGGATGTCCGCGCCGAGCTTGTCGACCACCTCCTGCGGGGAGACGACGTTGCCGAGCGACTTCGACATCTTGCGGCCCTGCTCGTCGAGCACGAAGCCATGGGTGAGCACGCCCTCGAAGGGCGCGCGGCCGCGCGTGCCGCAGCTCTCGAGCAGCGAGGAGTGGAACCAGCCGCGATGCTGGTCCGAGCCCTCGAGGTAGAGCGAGGCCGGCCAGGCGAGCTCGGGGCGCTGCTCGAGCACGAAGGCATGGGTCGAGCCGGACTCGAACCACACGTCGACGATGTCGAAGACCTGCGTGTATTCGGCGGGATCGTGGGCGTCGCCCAGGAAGCGCGCGGGCGGGCTCGTCCACCAGGCGTCGGAGCCCTCGGCCTCGAAGGCCGCGGCGATGCGCGCGAAGACCTCGGGGTCGCGCAGCAGCTCGCCCGTGCGCTTGCGCACGAAGACCGCGATCGGAACGCCCCAGGCGCGCTGGCGCGAGATGCACCAGTCCGGGCGCTGCTCGATCATCGCGCGGATCCGGTTCTCGCCCGCGGGCGGGTACCAGGCGCTGTCGGAGATCGCCTTGAGCGCCACCTGCCGCAGGTCGTTCGTCGCCATGGAGATGAACCATTGCGGCGTGTTGCGGAAGATCAGCGGCGCCTTGGAGCGCCAGGAATGCGGGTAGTCGTGGCGCAGCGTGCCCTTGGCGAGCAGCGCGCCGACCTCGATCAGCGCCTTGATGACGGCGACGTTGGCGTCGCCGGGCTTGCCCTGCTCGGTATAGACGCGACGCCCCGTGAAGGGCCTGACCTGCGGCAGGTAGACGCCGGCGTCGTCGATCATGTCGGGCACCGGCAGCCCGTGCTCGCGGCCGAGCTCGAAGTCGTCGCGGCCATGGCTGGGCGCGATATGGACGATGCCCGTGCCGGCGTCGGTGGTGACGAAGCCGCCGGCCATCACCGGCACGTCGAACTCGTAGCCGTAGGCGTCCTCGCCCTTGCCGGCCTCCCAGCCGCGGAAGGGATGCGCGCAGCGCGTGCCGACCAGTTCGGCGCCCGAGAAGGCCTCGAGGACCTCCAGCTTCGCGCCCTTGAGTTGCGCCTCGACCTGGCCGACGAGGTCGGCGGCGAGCACCAGCCTCTCGCCGGCGCGCGCGAGCGAGCCCTCCGGCGCCTCGGCGACGCGGCAGAGCCGGTAGGAGATCCCGGCGCCGACGGCGAGGCCGCGATTGGCGGGCATGGTCCAGGGCGTGGTCGTCCAGATCACGATCGACGCGCCCTCGAGCCCGGCGACGGGGCT
>JBEGVV010000034.1:0-3864 GCA_041178225.1 Pseudomonadota bacterium
GAGGACGGCACGGTGCTGCTCTCGCGCCCGGTCGAGGCCGGCGACATCTTCCGCATGTGCCAGGTGAAGGACGCGCCGATCCGCGACTGGGTGAAGCTTGGCGTGCGCCGCGCGCGGCTCACCAGCACGCCCGCGGTGTTCTGGCTCGACGCCGAGCGCGCGCATGACGCCCAGCTCATCGCCAAGGTGCGCAAGTACCTGCAGGAGCACGACACGAGCGGCCTCGACATCCGCATCCTCGCCCCGGTCGAGGCGATGCGGTTCTCGCTCGAGCGCATCCGCAAGGGGCTGGACACGATCTCGGTGACCGGCAACGTGCTGCGCGACTACCTGACCGACCTCTTCCCGATCATGGAGCTCGGCACCTCGGCCAAGATGCTCTCGATCGTGCCGCTGCTCAATGGCGGCGGCCTGTTCGAGACCGGCGCCGGCGGCTCCGCGCCCAAGCACGTCGAGCAGTTCCGCGACGAGGGCTACCTGCGATGGGATTCGCTCGGCGAGTTCCTCGCCCTCGGCGCCTCGCTCGAGCACCTCGCCCAGGTCACCGGCAATGCCGACGTGCGCGTGCTGGCGGAGACGCTGGACGAGGCGAACGGCAAGATCCTCGAGCACAACCGCTCGCCCGCGCGCAAGGTCGGCGAGATCGACAACCGCGGCTCGCATTTCTACCTCGCGCTCTACTGGGCGCAGGCGCTCGCGGCGCGCGACAACAGCTCGGCGCTGGCCGCGCGCTTCAAGCCGCTCGCCGACAGGCTCTCCGCCAGCGAGGCGCGGATATACAAGGAGCTGATCGACGCCCAGGGCAAGCCGCAGGACCTCGGCGGCTACTACCAGCCCGATCCCGCGAAGGCCTCCGCCGCCATGCAGCCAAGCGCCACGCTCAACGAGGCCCTCGCCACGCTGAAGGGATGACCGCTCGAACCGGATCCAGACAACCAATCCGGCAGGCAATGGTTGTCTGGATCCGATATCGGGATGGTCAGGCCAGCGGGTCGGGGTCGAGCGGCACGATCGGGCGGCGCACGCGCCGGTAGGTCACGCGCGTCGGGTCGGGCGGGAACGGGCCCCCGGTATCGAGGTGGTGGATCGCCGCCGCGATCGGCGCGAAGGCGGCGTGGAAGTGGTTCGAGGACTTCACGACCACGACCTTCTTGCGCGAGAGGTCGATGCCGAGCCTCGTGAAGGCCTCGGGGCTGAAGGTCTGGGTGCGCTTGCTCGCGAGCACGACGTCGAGGTCGCCGATCGAGACCGCCGCGGCCGCGCCCAAAGAGACCAGGCTCTGCTCGAAGGGGATGACGAGGTCCGGGACGACCGCGCGCACGACGACATGCGCGTCGACCGGGCGGCCGGAGACCGGCGTCGACTTGCCGCCGATGCGCAGCCACAGGTTCCCGCCCGCGCCCGCCGAGCGGCAGAACTCGACCGCGACAGGGTCCCAGAGCGCGCCGATCGCCGAGGGACCCTCGGGATGGCGAAGCAGCGTCTCGATCATGATCGCGCCGTCGCCGGGCACGCCGCCGCCGGGATTGTCCCAGCGATCGGCGAAGACCACGGGCATGCCCGGATGGGAATTCGCCGTGGCGACGACATCCTCCGGCTTCACGTGCGGCGGGATGCCCGCGCGGCCCATGGCGATGAACTCGCGCCCGAGCCGTTCCGCCAGGGCATCCGCCTTCGCCTGGTCGCCATCGGCGATCACCAGCACCTTGCTGCCGACCTCGGGCACGTCGGCGGCGTGGAAGCCATGGCCGATCGAGATCGAGAGGATCCCGTCCCTGCCCTCCAGCGCCACGACGCGGTCGACGAAGGCGCGGCCGGCCGGGTGGCTCGTCATGTAGCCGCCGCCGATGCGCCGGCAGTCGAACAGGGCCATGCGCGGCCTGATCTCGCCACGCGCGGCGCGCAAGGCGAGGTCGACGAGGTCCTCGGCGCGGGCGAGGAAGTCCGTGTGCGGGAATTCCTTGAACAGCACGACCAGGTCGCAGGCCGCGACGCGACGCGGCGTCAGGTGGCAATGCAGGTCGTGCTCGCAGCCGAGGATCGCCGCCGGGCCGACGATCTCCCGCGCGCGGGACAGCAGGTCGCCCTCGCAATCCTCGTAGCCGTCCGCGACCATCGCGCCATGCATGCCGAAGAGCGCGATGTCGACCGGCATGGCTGCGCGCAGCTGGCCGAGGATCTCGTCGCGCAGCGACTCGTAGGCGCCGCGTGCCACCAGCCCCGCGGGCTCGGCCCAGGCGGCCGTGCCCTCGACGAGCTCGAAGCCGTCGCGCGCGGCGCGGGCGCGCGCCGCGACGATCGGGGCGGTGACCAGGGTCGGCGTCGGCGGATGCTCGCCCGGCCGCGCGTAGAAGGCCCGCTCGAAGGCCTCGCGGTCGACGGGAAGCGGGGCGAAGGTGTTGGTCTCGGTGCCGAGCGCGGCGACGAACATGCGCATGCCGGGGCTCCCCTCAGCGTGTCTTGTAGGCGACGAAGCCGGCGATCGCGTCGATCATCTTGCGCGGCTCGTCGGCGCGGATCGAGTGGCTGCTCTCCTCGAAGATGCGCAGGTCCGAGCCGGGGACGAGGCGGTGGATCTCCTCGGAGAATTCCGGCGGGCAGATCCAGTCGTGGCGTCCCGCGAGGATGAGCGTCGGCGCGACGATGCGGGCGAGCTCGGGGCGCAGGTCGTAGTGCTGCAGGAAGCCGCCCGGCGCGAAGGCGCGGTTGAGGGCCTCGGGCGACAGGATCCCGCGGTCGCGCCCCGCCTTCGCCGCGACGGGGTCGTGGCTGCGCGAATAGAGCGGGCCCATGACGTCGTAGTAGCGGCGCAGCTTCTCGGGCGTGTCGAGCGCGCCCGCCCAGAGCTGCGCCGCGACCTCCTTCTGCTCCGCCGTGCCCCGCTCGGCGACGATCTGCCGGGCGCGCGCGTTGAACCCCGCATGCGCGGCCGTCACGACGAGCACGAGATGCGACACCGAGCGCGGGTAGCGCGCCGCGTGCGCCATGGCGACCATGCCGCCATAGCTGGTGCCGATGCTCACGATCGGCCCGAGGCCGAGATGCTGGCGCAGCGCCTCCATGTCCTCGACGTTCTCGTCTAGCGTGTAGGTCGCGGGATCGCCCTTGGCCGAGCGGCCCTGGCCGCGATGGTCGAAATAGACGAGCTGCATGCGCTCCGCGAGCGGGGTCAGGGCGGGCTTGAAGCCCGTGTGGTCGCCGCCCGGCCCGCCATGGATCACGAAGGCGACGGGGCGCTCGACCATGCGCGCCCCCTCGGGCACGAGGCCCATGCCCTCGACGTCGAAGTAGATCTCGGTCCCGCGGATCCGCGCGCGCATGGCATCCCCTCCCTCGCCGGCGACCCGCGGATCATAGCGCGATCCGCGCCGCGACGATGCGCGCGACCGGTGAAACCGGGCCGGGGATGCGCCATCATCCGCCCCTGGAGGACGGCGATGGATGACAGGGTGGCAGGCGGGCTCGTGGCGATCGGGGCGGGTCCGCGCCTCGCGATCAGGGACGGGCTGCCCGCGGCGTCGCGGCGGCTCCGGGCGGACGTGCATGCGCGCCTGCAGCGCGCGGCCGCCGGCCTGCCCGGTGGCATGGCGCTGCTCGTGCTCGACGCCTTCCGCACCCAGTCGCAGCAATTCGCGTCGTGGAACCGGCGCTTCGCGGCGCTGGCGCGGCTACACCCGGACATGCCCGTGGCCGACCTGGCCGAGCTCTGCAGGCGCGACGTCGCCGACCCGGTCAACAAGCCGAGCGGCCACCAGAGCGGCGCGGCCGTCGACGTGACGCTGCTGCGCGACGGCGCCGAGCTGGACATGGGCTGCGCCTACGGGGACTTCTCGAGCCGCGGCACGGCCGCCGATCGCGTGCGCA
>JBEGVV010000035.1:0-8041 GCA_041178225.1 Pseudomonadota bacterium
CCCAGGTGGTCGAACTGCGCGATCGGCATCTCGCACGTCGCGATGCCCTGGGCTTTGAACTTTGGGGGCTCATGGTGCTCATACAGTGGTGCCGGCAGCGGAGCGAGGCGACGCCACCTGCCGTCATCAGCGCGGATGAGATGAGCCGCTACCGTGTGCAACGAACCGTGGCGATGCCTCTGGACTGACACGGATATGAATAGGACAGTCCGAGAATCCATTCCCAAGCGGTTACTACGCTCGAGCTCCGGCGCCGCGCTGGCCATGCATGTCCTGGCGACCGCGCGGCGACGGGGCGGCGCGCCGCGCGTGTGGTATGGCGGCGCGCGCGGCGGCGACGTGGGCGGGACGCTGGTCAAGCTGCGGCGCCTGGCGGCGCGCTTCCCGGAGGACCGCGGCGGCTACAACCTCGCCTACCTGCTCTCCAACACCTCCTACCTGCCGGGCATGGCGCTCGCGCGGCTGCGCGCGGCGGGCGTGCCGATGGTCCTCAACCAGAACGGCGTCTTCTACGCCGCGTGGTACGGGGGCGACTGGCGCGCGCGCAACGCGCGCATGGCGCTCGCCTACCACGCCGCCGACCATGTCTTCTGGCAGAGCGGGTTCTGCCGCCGCGCGGCCGACCGCTTCCTCGGGCCACGCCAGGGTGCTGGCGAGGTCCTGTTCAACGCCGTGGACACGCGCGGCTTCGCCCCGCCGCAGGCGCAGCGCGACCCGGACGGGCGACCCGTCTTCCTGATGACCGGCAAGTTCGACGGGGAGCGCGGCTACAGGCTGCGCGCCGCGATCGAGGGCCTGGCGATCGCTCGGCGCGGCGGGATCGACGCGCGACTTGCCATCGCCGGCCGCGCCGACGAGGCGATCGCGGCCAGCATCGCCCGGTGGAGCGAGGATGCCGGAGTGGCCAACGCGGTGGAGCGCCGCGGTGCCTATACCCAGGCCGAGGCCCCGGCGATCTATGGCGCGGCGGATGCCTATCTCGCGCTGTCCTACATGGATCCCTGCCCCAACGCCGTGATCGAGGCGCTGTCCTGCGGCCTGCCGGTGCTGCATGCGTCATCGGGCGGGATACCCGAACTCGTCGGCGCGGAGGCGGGGATCGGCCTCGACGTGCCCGAGGACTGGGAGAACATCCACGCGCCCGCGCCACAGGCGATCGCCGAAGGCATGGCGCGGCTCGCCACCGGTCGCGCGCCCATGGCGGCGGCGGCACGCGCGCGCGCCACCGCGCGCTTCGACATCGAGGACTGGCTCGCGCGGCACGAGGCGGTGTTCCGCGCGCTCATCGGGAGGGACGCATGAAGCGCCTGCTGCGCATGGCGGCGCTGGCCATGGCGGTCGTCGCCGGCCGCATCTGGGGCATCCTCCCCGGCAGGATGCGGCGCGGCGCGATCTTCGCGCTGCTGGTGCTGGAATCGCGCGCGGCCGGGCCGCGCGCGGCGCTGTCGAGCCTGCTGCGCATCGAGGACGACCTCGACCTCGTCGTCGACGAGCGCGCCACCGCGATGGGGCGCGGCGAGCATCCAAAGCACAGGCTGACGCGCTACGCCGATTTCTTCTCCGGCCACATCGGTGACGGCGACCGCGTGCTCGACATCGGTTGCGGCGGCGGCTTCGTGGCGCGCGCGATCGCCGCCGCGCGGCCCGCGGCCTCGATCACCGGCATCGACATGGACCCGGCGAAGATCGCCATCGCCGAGGCGGGCGCCAACCCGCCGAACCTGCGCTTCGCCACCGGCGACGCGACGAAGGGCCTGCCCGACGGCAGGTTCGACGTCGTGGTCCTCTCCAACGTGCTCGAGCACATCGACGCGCGGCCCGAGTTCCTGCGCGCGGTCGTCGCGGCGACGGGGGCGCGGACCATCCTGCTGCGCGTACCGCTCTTCGAGCGCGACTGGCGCCTGCCGATGCGCCGCGAGCTGGGCCTGCCCTACGTCTCCGACCCCGACCACCGCATCGAGCACACGCTCGCGGAATTCGCCGCCGAGTTGTCGGCGGCGGGCCTCGTCGCCGCGGAGCAGCGCCTTGCCTGGGGCGAGATCTGGGCGCTGTGCCGGCCTGCGCCACCCGCCGGGCAGGGCTGACATGCCGCGCGTCAGCGTCGTCATCCCGTTCTACAACGCGCAGGCGACGATCGCGGAGACGCTGGCCTCGCTCGACGCGCAGCATTTCCGCGACTTCGACGTGACGATCGTCGACGACGGCTCCACCGCGCCCGAGGCGCGCGCGACGCTCGACGCGCTGCCTCAGCGCTTCCGCGTCGTCCGGCAGGAAAATCGCGGCCTGCCCGGCGCGCGCAACGCCGGCATCGCGGCGAGCGCGGGCGAGCTGGTGCTGCCGCTGGATTCCGACGACCTGCTGGCGCCCGACGCCATCGCGAAGCTGGTGGCGGCGCTCGACCGCGACGCCTCGGCGGACCTTGCCTTCTCCTGGACGATGCGCTTCGACGAGGAGGACGGGCTCAGCCAGATGGCGCTGCACCCGGTCGAGCAGCTCTTCGTCAACGAGGCGCCGTACTGCATGCTCATGCGCCGCGGCCTCGTGCAGCGCGCCGGCGGCTACGACGAGACCATGCGCGAGGGCTACGAGGACTGGGAGTTCAACATCCGCCTCGTCGGGCTCGGCGCGCGCGCGGCCATCGTGCCCGAGCCTCTCTTCCGCTACCGCGTGCGCCAGCGCGGCATGCTCAAGTCGCGCACCATGGGCCAGCACGTGCAGATCTGGCGCGCGATCCGCGCGCGGCATCGCGACCTCTACGCGCCGGGGGCGATCTGGCGCGCCTGGCGCGGCGCGCGCGGCCAGCGCCATATCTGGCCCATGCCCGCGCTGCTCGGCTGGGGCCTGCTGCTGCTCGCCTGCCCGCCTGCGCTGTTCAACCCCGCCTACCGGGCCATCGTCGCGGCGACGCGTGGCCTGCGCGACCGCTACAAGGCGCGCGCGCACGGCACGGGCTGAGGGCACCATGTGCGGCATAGCGGGCATCCTCGACCTCGCGGGCCTTGACCCGGCGCGCGCGCGCACGGCGCTTGCGCGGGCGAACGAACGGCTCGCGCCGCGCGGTCCCGACGGCGAGGGGACCTGGGTCGGCGGGCGCTGCGCGCTCGCGCATCGGCGGCTGGCGGTGATCGCGCTGGGGTCGGGCGGCGCCCAGCCCATGCACGGACATGGCCTGTCGATCGCCTTCAACGGCGAGATCTACAACCATGCGCGGCTGCGCGCGGAGCTCGAGGGGCTGGGGCGGCGATTCGCCGGCGGCTCCGACACCGAGGTGCTTCTCGCGGGCTGGGCGCAATGGGGCGAGGCGCTGCTGCCGCGCCTGGTCGGCATGTTCGCCTTCGCGATCTGGGACGAGGCGGGCGGCGAGCTCGTGCTGGCGCGCGACCGCTTCGGCAAGAAGCCTCTCGCCTACGCGATCGATGGTGGGCGCGTCGCCTTCGCCTCGGACATGCTGGCGCTGGAGGCCGCGCGCGGCGAGCGCTTCGCGCTCGATCCCGCGGCGCTGGGCTGGCTCTTCGCGCTGCGCTGGCTGCCCGACCACGTCGCCTTCGGGCGCGGCGCGGCGAAGCTGCCGGCCGGCCATGTGCTGCGCGCCGGCGCGGCCGGGGCGCGGCTGTCGCGCTGGTACGACCTGTCAGCCGCGCGCGACGGCTCGCTCGCCGACCCGCGCGCCGCGCGCGCGGCGCTGGCCGGGGCCTTCGACGCCGCGGTGCGCGACAGGCTCGTCGCCGACGTGCCGGTCGGCGCCTTCCTGTCGAGCGGCATCGATTCCGCGCTCGTCGCGGCCTCCATGGTCCGCGCCGGCGCGCGCGCGCGGACCTTCACGGTCGGCTTCGAGGATTCGGGCTTCCTCGACGAGCGCGAGGGCGCGCGCGCCGTGGCGCGCCATCTTGGCACCGAGCATGTCGAGCTCGCGATCCCGGCGTCCGGCGCCGACGCCCTTGTCGACGCGACGATCGCCGGACTCGACGAACCCTTCGCCGACGCATCGGCCGTGCCGAGCTTCGCGGTGGCGCGCGAGACGCGCCGGCACGTCACGGTCGCGCTCTCGGGCGACGGCGCGGACGAGCTCTTCGGGGGCTACCGCAAGTACATGGGCGAGGCGCTGATCGGTCGCTGGGCGCGGATCCCGGCGCCGCTGCGCGCGCTCGTCCTCGGCGTCCTCGCCCGCCTGCCGGAGAGCCGCGGCGGCGGCATCCTCGAGAAGCTGCGACGCGCGCGGCGCTTCGCCGCCGGCGCCGAGCTCGACGCGGCGGCCCGCCATGCGGCCTGGATGCAGGATGTCGGCGACGACGAGCTGCTGGAGCTGCTGCCGCGCAGCGACTGGCGCGAGGACAACGTCGCGCAGCTGGTGGCGAACATCCATGCGGCGTCGGGCGAGGCCGATCCGCTCAACCGCGCGCTCGCCACCGACATCGCGCTCGTGCTCGCCGGCGACATGCTGGTGAAGGTCGACCGCACCAGCATGGCGAGCGCGCTCGAGGTGCGCTCGCCCTTCCTCGACCAGCGCGTGGCGGAGGCCGCGGCCGCGATGCCCGGCGCGCTCAAGCTGCGCGGCGGCATCGGCAAGGCGATCCTGCGCGAGACCTTCGCGGACAGGCTCCCCGCGGAGGTCTTCGCGCGACCCAAGCGCGGCTTCGAGCTGCCGGTCGGCGCATGGCTGGCCGGCCCGCTGGCGCCGATGCTCGCGGAGGCCTGCGATCCCGCGCGGCTGCGCCGCCAGGGCCTGGTCGCGCCGGAGGTGGTGGCGCGCTGGCGCGCGGACCTCGCCGCCGGCCGGCGCGACACGAGCTGGCATCTCTGGACGCTGCTGGTGCTGCAGCGCTGGCTCTGGCTCCACGGCCGCCCCGAGGCGGCGTGAAACTCCGCTGGAGCACGGGGCCCGTTCCGGCGGAAGATCGCGCCATGCCGAGTGAACCCAGCATCGCGGTCGTCATCCCCTGCTACGACGAGGCGGCGACGATCGCGCAGGTGGTCGCGGATTTCCGCGCCGCGCTGCCGCAGGCGCGCATCGTCGTGTGCGACAACAACTCGCGCGACGCCACGGCGGAGATCGCGCGCGCGGCGGGCGCGGAGGTGCGGCGCGAGCCCATGCAGGGCAAGGGCAACGCCGTGCGGCGCATGCTTGCCGACATCGAGGCCGATGTCTTCCTGCTGGTCGACGGCGACGCGACCTACGACGCGGCGAGCGCGCCCGTGCTGGTCGCCCGGCTGCTGGAGGAGCGGCTCGACATGGTGGTCGGCGTGCGCGAGGCGACCGACGCCGCCGCCTATCGCGCCGGCCATGCCTGGGGCAACAAGGGGCTGAGCGGCGCCGTGAGCCTGCTCTTCGGCACGCCGGTCACGGACATGCTCTCCGGCTACCGCGCGATGTCGCGCCGCTTCGCGAAGTCCTTCCCGACCCTCGCGACGGGCTTCGAGATCGAGACCGAGCTGACGGTCCACGCGCTCGTGCTGCGCATGCCGACCGGCGAGGTCCGCACGCCCTATGGCGCGAGGCCCGTCGATTCGCCCAGCAAGCTCAACACCTGGCGCGACGGCTTCCGGATCGGGCGCATGATCCTGCGCCTGCTCAAGGACGAGCGGCCGCTGCTGTTCTTCTCGGCGGTGGCGGCGGCGCTTGCCGGGCTATCGCTCGCGCTGGCCGCGCCCGTGGTCGCGCATTTCCTTGCCACGGGCCTCGTGCCACGCCTGCCGACGGCCGTGCTGGCCATGGGCATCATGCTGCTGGGCTTCATCGCCCTTGCCAGCGGCTTCATCCTCGACAACGTGACGCGCGGCCGGCGCGAGCTGCGCCGCCTTGCCTATCTCGCCATCCCCGGGCCTGGCCAGGCCGGTTGACGGGGCCTGGAGCAGGGGGGCGATGATTGTGGCGCGCGGCCCCGCGATCCTGTATCGGCAGCTTCCATGACCGCTCCGCTTCCCTTCATCGACCTGCAGGCCCAGTACCGGCGGCTGAAGCCGGCCATCGACGCGCGGGTTATGCGCGTCCTGGAGCACGGCAGGTTCATCCTCGGGCCCGAGGTCGCCGAGCTCGAGGCGGCGCTCTCCGCGTTCTGCGGCGTGCGCGAGACCGTCACCGTGGCGAGCGGCACCGAGGCGCTGCGCATCCCGATGATGGGCGAGGGCATCGGCCCGGGCGACGCGGTCTTCCTGCCGGCCTTCACCTACACGGCTACCGCCGAGGTGCCCTGCGCGATCGGCGCCGAGCCGGTCTTCGTCGACGTCGACCCGCGCAGCTACAACCTCGATCCCGCCGCGCTCGAGCGCGCCATCGCAGGGGTCCGCGCCGAGGGCAGGCTGCGCCCGCGCGCCGTCGTCGCGGTCGACCTCTTCGGCCTGCCGGCCGACTACGAGGCGATCGGCGAGACCTGCCGGCGCGAGGGCCTGTTCCTGCTCGCCGACGCCGCGCAGAGCTTCGGCGCGAGCCGCGGCAACCGGCGCGCGGGCGCGCTGGCGCCGGTCACGGCGACGAGCTTCTTCCCCGCCAAGCCGCTTGGCGCCTATGGCGATGGCGGCGCGATCTTCACCGACGATCCGGCGAAGGCGGAGATCTACCGCTCGATCCGCTTCCACGGATCGAACAACGCCGACCGCTACGAGATCGAGCGCATCGGCACCAATGGCCGCCTCGACACGATCCAGGCCGCGATCCTCATGGTGAAGCTCGAGGCCTATCCCGCCGAGCTCGCCCATCGCGGCGCGGTCGCCGCGCGCTACGACGAGAAGCTGCCTGCCACGGTGCGCCGTCCGGCGCGCGAGGCCGGCAGCGCCAGCGCCTGGCCGCTCTATGTCGTCGAGACGCCGCGGCGCGACGCGGTGAAGGCGGCGCTTGCCGCCCAGGGCATACCGACGGCGATCTACTATCCCAAGCCGATGCATTTCCAGCCGGCCTATGCACGCTTCGGCAAGGGACCGGGCTCGCTGCCGGTCTCCGAGGCGCTCTGCGCGCGCGTCCTCGCCCTGCCGATGCATTCCGACCTCGACCTCGCGACGGTCGACCGGATCTGCGCCGCGGTCGCGGAGGCCCTCGCCTGACGATGGGCGGGCCGGCGCAGGCCTGGGCCGCGCGCGCGCTCGTCGCCGCCGCGGCGCTGGCGGCGCCGGTCGCCATCGCCTCGCCGCTTGCGATCGCGCCGCTCTTCGTGCTCGTGGCGCTTGCCTGCCTGCCCTGCATCGTCGCCGCGCGCGCTTGGCGCGAGCTTGCCACACCCTTGCCGGTGCTGCTCGCCGCGGGCGTCGCATGGGCAGGCGCCTCGGCGGCATGGGCGATCGATCCCGCGCGCGTCGCTACCTCGCTGCCGCCGATCGCGCTCTCCGCGGGCGGCGGGCTCGTCCTGATGGCCGCCGCGCGGCGCCTGGCGGAGCCGGCGCGCGCGAAGCTCGGGATGGCGCTCGCCGTGGGCATCGGCCTCGCGCTGTCGGTGCTCAGCGTCGAGGCGATGGCGCGCTATCTCGACATGCTGCCCACGCCGCATGCCCGGATCGTCGCGCTGCTCGGACGCGGCTTCGATCCCGCGATCCTCAACCGCGCCACGACGGTCGTCGCGATATCCTGCTGGATCGCCGCCGCGCTCGCATGGCGGCACGGGCGCCGCGGGCTGGCGGTGATGCTGCCGCTCTGGACGATCGCGATCCTCCCGGCATTCGCCAGCCAGGCGGCGATCCTCGGCTGGTGCGCAGGCGGCGCCTGCGCCCTCGCGGCAGCCATGGCGCCGAGGGTTGCGCGCATCGCCATGGCTTCCTGCATGGTGGCAGGATTCGCGCTGATGCCCCTGGTCCCGAACTGGGCGCCCTTCCACGACCACTTCGCCGACCGGACGCAGACCGGCTCGGTCTGGCATCGCGCCGAGATCTGGTCCTTCGTCGCGGGCCGCATCGCGGAGCGGCCTCTCCTGGGCTGGGGCCTCGATTCCTCGCGCGCCATGCCCGGCGGCAAGGACAAGGTCGACGGCGCGAACGAGGTCCTCCCGCTGCACCCGCATAACGGGATCCTCCAGCTCTGGCTCGAGCTCGGCGCGATCGGCGCGGCGATCGGCGCGGC
>JBEGVV010000036.1:0-2801 GCA_041178225.1 Pseudomonadota bacterium
ATGCCCGCGCCGCCTTCGTGTCGGTCGATGCCGTCGTCGCCCGGCTCGAGCAGGAATGAATCGTCGCCGTCGCCGCCATCGAGGACGTCGTCGCCCGTGCCGCCGACCAGCGTGTCGTTCCCCGCGCCGCCGGACAGGGTGTCGTCCCCGGCACCGCCGGAGAACCAGTCGTCGCCCCGGCCGCCATGCAGCACGTCCCTGCCCGCGCCGCCGCTCACGCTCTCCGGATCCACGTCGACCACGGTGATCGTCACGGCCTGCGAGCGGCTCGCCCCCGCCTCGTCCGTGGCGGTCACCATCACCACCACGGTCGGTTCCACCTCGTGGTCGAGGCGGATGCCGGGCCTCAGCGACAGGACGCCAGAGGCGACCTCGAAGCGCGGATCGTCGACGCTCACCTCGTGCCGGTCGCCGGCATCGGGATCGGAGACGCCGATGGCGCCGATCGCGGCGCCGAGCAGGTTCTCCCCGACGGATGTCGAGGAAAGCACGATGGCGACGGGGCCGCGGTTCGGCAACGACTGGGCCGCCGGCGCGCCCGCGCGCATGTCCGGGTCGCCTCCCACCTGCATGGACGCGCCCAGGCCATCCGAAGGCGGGGCGGAGGCTTCCATCGGCGCGGATGCCTGCGCGAGGATGCGCATGGCAGCGGCCTCGGCGCCGGGCCTCGCGAATTCGAGCGAGCCGGGCTCGACCTGGATGGAGACGACAGGCGTCGGTGCCTCGCCCTCGCCCGACGCGGTCTGCGTGGCGCCGACGGCAAGGGCTATCGCCTCGAGCGCCGGCAGGTCGGCGTCCAGCGTGGCGATGACGACGCCTTCAGGCGAGGAGACGATTCCTGGAAGGCGGATCTCGCCCCCATTCGCGTGGACGATCACGAGCGCATCGCCGTCCCTGCGGAACTCGAGGTCGCGCGCCTCGGCGTCGAGCAAGATCACCTCGCCACGCCGCGCCGTGATCGTCAGGCGCTGCCCCGGCTGGAATGCGATGCGTGGTCCTCCGCCCGGCGCCTGCCGCGCGTCAATGGCGACCTCGCGAGAAGGCATCGCGGCGCGCTCCTCGCCTCGCGCCAGCACGGCGTCATCCGATCCAGACATGCCCCGCCCCTCGTCCCTCGGCACGACCAACCAACGACGCATTCACCGCGTTCGATGGATGACATGCGTCATCGCCTGATTAGCATGCCGAATAGAAAGAACGCAGACGGAAAGCGCCTAAAACCCGCTGAAAACGCGATAATCGCCATGCAGGGTTAATGCCGTGACCCGGACGCAAGGACCGCGCCGGAAAAGACGCATCGAGTGGCGCCGGCCTCGATTGGAAACCATCGGAAATCGCGCGCGCGCCTGCCGGGAACGCAACCTGGACCGCAGCAGGCACGAGACTCGGCGCTTCAGGGAAATTCCCCAGCGCATCCTGCGCGCTATCGCGCCGACGCACCCGCAATGCGCGAGGGGGCGCTCCTCGCCGGATCAGCCATAAGAGACCTGGCGCGCGACGTCATCGAACGCCTGGTTCTGGATGATCGCCACGAGCGTGTTGGTGTCGCCCGTCGACGTGCCGTTCTGGTCGATCCGGATCTCGACGTCGGCGCCGTTCTGCACGAACCGGACATGGGTCGTCGCGGGATCGGGAGGAGCGCCAAGTGAGGACATGAGCCCCGAAAGGTCGATCGTGTCCGTGGCGTCGAGGTCGGTGACCACGTCGCGCGCCGAGAGCGCGCTGGCCCCGATCACGAAGCGGTCGGCGCCGCCGCCGCCCGAGAGCGTGTCGGCGCCCGACCCGCCATCGATCGTCTCGCCCTCGGCGCCGCCGGTCACGATGTCGTCGCCCCCTCCGGCGTCGATCAGGAAGTTGCGGACCAAGAGGGACGAGAAGTCGAGGATGTCGATGCCCGAGGAACCGAGGAGCGTATTGGCCGCGCCCGAGCCGCCGTCGAGGACCTCGATGCCCGAGAGGTTCGGCAAGCCGCTCGACACCGACAGGGCGTCAGACGCGGCGCTGCCGAGGACCGTGTCGGTGCCCGACCCGCCATCGTAGCTGTCGACGCCATCCGCGGCGGCCGTGAGCAGGAACACGTCGTCCCCGTCCCCGCCGCGCAGCGTGTCGTTCCCGGCGCCGCCGCGCAGCGTGTCGTTGCCGAGGCCACCGGCGAGGATGTTCGCGCCCCCGTCGCCGACGAGCGTGTCGTCGCCTGAACCGCCGACGAGGTTCTCGATGTCGAGAAGGACGTCGGTGTCGCCGACGCCCACGGTCACCGTGACGGTGGCGCCGAGCGTCGCCGCGAAGCCCTGCGTCGCATGGGAGAAGTCCGCGGTGTCGTTCCCGCTGCTGCCGGAGAGCGTGTCGTTGCCAAGGCCGCCGGAAAGCGTGTCGTTGGCGGCGAGGCCGGCAAGCAGGTCGGCGCCCTTCGTTCCCGCCAGCACGTCGTCGCCGGCGGTGCCGTTGAAGATGTCGAAGGCATCGGGAACGGTGACGACCAGCGCCGCCGTCGTCGACGCGGATTGCGGGGTCGCGGGTCCGGTCTCCGTCGCCGTCGCGACGACGGTCAGGCTGAAGGTGCCGAAGTCATGAGGCGCGAGCGAGAGCGAGAGCCCCGCGAGTTGCGCCGGCGTCAGCTGCCATGCACCTCCGTCGAGGGCCGTGCCCGCCGAGAGGCTCGCGCCCGAGGGAAGGCCGGAGACCGTGACGGCAAGCGTCTCGGACCCGTCGCGGTCGACGAGGGCCGCGTCGATCGCCAGCGCGATCGCGGCATCCTCGACGCCGGTTGCAGGCTGCACCACGAGCGCGGGGGCCGTCGC